>NZ_JBVVQE010000049.1:0-54468 GCF_055811435.1 Mesorhizobium sp. WSM4837 | reverse complement strand
GTGGCCATGCGCGACATATTCGCGGACCGATCCCGGCGTCAGGCCGACGCGGTATTCGTGGTTCTTGATTTCCCGGGGGCAGCCGACGCGCATCTTCTTCTCCTCCTGATCCAGCCTTTTGGGGCATGTTCGCTGTTGAGAGACAGTGAACCACGAATCGTCGCGTAGGTGTTTGCGAATACGCTTGCGCAAGACGGTGCGGTTCGATAATCGTTGCGCAAAACAGCTGGATTGTCGCAGGAATCCCGAAAAATGCCGCTCGACAGGATTGATATCGCCATCCTCGAAACGTTGCAACGGGATGGGCGGATACCCAACGCGGCGCTTGCCGAGAAGGTCGGCCTGTCACAGTCGGCCTGCTCGCGGCGGCTGGACAATCTGGAGAAATCCGGAACCATCCGCGGCTACCACGCCCGGCTTTCCAATGCCGCGCTTGGCCACCAGATGACGGCGATCGTGCATATATCGCTGTCGGGGCAATTCGAGAAGACACTGTCGGATTTCGAGGCGGCGATAAAGCGCTGCCCGAATGTGTTGTCCTGCCACCTGATGTCGGGCGAATACGATTATATCCTGCGCATCGCGGCAAAGGACCTCGTCGACTATGAGCGCATCCACAAGGAATGGCTGTCGGCGATGCCGCATGTGACGAAGATCAACTCGTCGTTCGCCTTGCGCGAGATCGTCGACCGGACGGCGGTCGGGATGAAGCCGGAACTTGCCTAGGCTTTGAAAGCCTCCGTTACCACCCGGTCCATCGGGATGTCATGCGGCTGCGGGTAGATGGTGGCGATGCGCTGCAGTTCGTAGCCGACACCGATGACCAGCGGCTTGAACGGCATCGCCGCCAGCGTGCGGTCGAAGAAGCCGCCGCCATAGCCCAGCCGATACTGTCTCGGATCGATGCCGACGACAGGCGAGATGACGATGTCGGGCAGCACCGGATCGCCTCCAGCCGGGATCGGGATGTTCCAGACACCCTTTTCAAGCCGGTCGCCCGGTGCGTAGGCGCGAAAGATAAGCGGGCGGGCTTTTTCGACGACAACAGGCAGTGCGGTACGGCCGCCGCGCTCATTGACGGAAGCTATCCAGGCCCGCAAATCCGGCTCGCCGCGGAACGGCCAGTAGAGGCTGACCATGCGGCCGGCAATGTCGCCGATCACCGCGTCGAGGTTTTCGCCGATGCGCTGCGACATTGCCGTCCGCACGTCAGCCGGGACAGCGAGGCGCGCCGCAATCAGCCGCTCGCGCTCGGCCTTGCGCCATCGTTTCACGTCGTTCCAGTCGGATAGGGGCGGCCGGAATTCCGGGTCGAGCTCGTGCATGAAGCAAGGCGGCGAGGAATATTGCCCCGGACCGTCGTCGTCATGATCGCTAGCCAACTTTCACTCCTGTCATCTGCTTCGATGAAATTATACTCGGCGGCAGGATGGGGGCATGTACAACAGCGACATCTCAGGGCGGGCAGTCGGCAAAGTCGGATGTTGTTGCGGTGCACAAAAATAGCTACATCAGCCTTGACGAATTGCTCTCCAGGTCTGCTCTCGCGGCCAACGGCCCTCCCGGCCCACCTGCTCTCCCGGCCAACCTGCTCCCGGAGTGAATGAATTGAACGAAACCAGACATCATGTCGTCGTCGTCGGAGCGGGCTTTGGGGGTCTCGAATTCACCCGCGCGCTTGACGGTGCGCCGGTGCGCATCACCATGATCGACAAGCGCAACCATCATCTTTTCCAGCCGCTGCTCTATCAGGTGGCGACCACGGCGCTGGCGACCTCGGAAGTCGCCTGGCCGATCCGCCATCTCCTGCGCAAGCGCAAGGATGTGACGACACTGCTGGCCACCGTCAGCGGCGTCGACCGCGCCGGCAGAAACGTGCTGCTCGATGATGGCGGCGCAGTTGGATACGACACGCTGCTGCTGGCCACCGGCGCCCGCCACGCCTATTTCGGCCATGACGAGTGGGAGCCTTTCGCACCGGGGCTGAAGACGTTGGAGGACGCCACCACCATTCGACGGCGTATCCTGCTCGCCTTCGAGCAGGCCGAGCGGGAGACCTATCCCGCCAGGCGCCAGGCGCTGCTGACACTGGCGATCGTCGGTGGCGGACCGACCGGCGTGGAACTGGCCGGCACCATTGTCGAACTGGCGCACGAGATGCTGCGCGGCGAGTTCCGCAACATCGATACGCGGCAGACGCGCGTGGTGCTGATTGAGGCCGGTGACCGTATCCTTCCCAATTTCGCGCCTGAACTCTCCGACTATGCCAGCAAGGCGCTCGAGCGGCTTGGCGTGACGGTCGAACTCGGTCGGCCCGTGACATGCTGCGACGCGGAGGGTGTCGTCTTCGGTGAAACGCATCTGCCGGCCAGGACTATCCTGTGGGCAGCAGGCGTCGCCGCTTCGCCGGCCGCCGAATGGCTGGGGGCGGCAGCGGACCGCGCGGGCAGGGTGCTGGTCGAGCCCGATCTGACCGTGCCGGGCAGCCCGGAAATTTTCGTCGTCGGTGACGCTGCACACGTCCTGCGGCCGGATGGCCGCATGGTGCCCGGCGTAGCACCCGCCGCCAAGCAGCAGGGCCGGCATGTCGCCGCGACGATCAAGGCCCGGCTTGCCGGCGACGCAGCCCCGCGGCCTTTCCGCTACAGGCATGACGGCGACCTGGCGACGATCGGCAAGCGCGCCGCCGCGATCGATTTCGGCTGGATCAAGCTCACCGGCCGGCTGGCCTGGTGGCTTTGGGGCCTGGCGCACATCTATTTCCTGATCGGCTTCCGTAACCGGCTTGCGGTTTCGCTGAGCTGGCTATGGATCTACCTGACAGGGCAGCGCAGCGCGCGGCTGATCACCCAAGGCGACGACGACAGGAACTGACGTCTCTCCCCGCGCACATGCATCCGCACGTCATCTGTTCCCTTATGGACTCGACCGGATTCAGGCGCGAAGCTCTGCTTCGGTCAGGACTTGGCACGCTGTTGAAGGCTGGCACGCCGTTGAACAGCAGCCGGCTCGAACCGCATCATCGACTTGATGTTCGACGGAGAACCAATTGATCCCATGCGGAAATTAGTCGTCGCCACCCTAAGCCCTGTAAACCACCTGGCGGACATCGATGTAGCTGGCGCGGAAGCCGGCTTCGCAATAATGCAGGTAAAACTCCCAGAGCTTCTTGAAGCGGTCGTCGAAACCGAGCGGGACGATCTTTTCCCATGACCCACAAAAACGGTGCCGCCATTCGGCGAGCGTGCGGGCATAGTCGTCCGGGAAAATGCGCTCGCGCAGATGAGCAAGGCCATGGTCTTTGCCGAGCGTTTTCAGGATCGACGGCGTCGGCAGCATGCCGCCCGGGAAGACGTAACGCTGGATGAAATCCGGCCGGGCGCGATAGGTATCGTAGGCTTTCTCGTTGATGGTGATGATCTGCAGGCCGGCGGTACCGCCAGGCCGCAGGCAATCCTTCATCTTGCCGAAAAACACGGGCCAGTACTTTTCGCCGACCGCCTCGAACATCTCGATCGAGGCGATGCGGTCGTAGGAACCGGTTTCGTCGCGGTAGTCCTGCAGCTTGATGTCGATCTTGTCGGCAAATCCAGCCTTCTGGACGCGTGCTCTGGCGAAGTCATGCTGCTCGCGGCTGATCGTCAGCCCGGTGACGCGGCAGCCGATCTCGCGCGCCGCGAATTCGGCAAAGCCGCCCCAGCCGCAACCGATTTCAAGCACGTGGTCGTTCGCGCCGATGCCCGTGTCCTTGGCCAGCGCGCGATATTTGGCGGCTTGCGCGCTTTCCAGATCGTTGGCGCCAGCTGCATAGAGCGCCGACGAATAGGTCATGCTCGGATCCAGCCATTCCTTGTAAAAGGCGTTGCCGAGATCGTAATGCGCCGAAATGTTGCGCTTCGAGCCGGTGCGGGTGTTTTGGTTGAACCAGTGGCGGACACGCTGGACGGCGTTGATCAGCCAGCTGGCGCCGCCGGCGATGCGCTCTCCGATTTCTGAATTGACGACGAACAGTTCCAGGAAACTGGTCACATCGGGACTGTCCCAATCGCCGTCGATGTAGGATTCGGCGATGCCGATGGTGCCGCCGGTGAAGGCACGGCCGGGCAAGCGCCAGTTCTTGAGCACCAGTTCGGCGTCCGGACCCGGGCCCTTGCCGCCGACGAGGACGGCGCGGCCGTCCGGCATCCTCACCTTGAGCGAGCCACGCGGCAGGTTCATCGCCGCCGACAGCACCATGCGCGCCTTGGCCGGCAGGCCTTTGACGGTCTCGGCGAAATTGAATTCGTCCAACTTGACCGCGTCGCCCGACGCAACGCTGGTGTCTTCCTTGTGAGCCATGTCACGCCCCCGGGACTTCTGCGGCGCCGGCGCAAAATCGCCGGTTTCCAACTCTCTCGCAGTTCATCGGCAGGGCGCGAACGCCGCTTCCCGATGAATCCCCGCAGCAATCTTTCATGCGATCAAAGGGAACTTCAAGAGCCAAGGCAAGCGAACACGGATCAATCGAAAGATTTTGCGGGAGGGCGCTGATCAACGCCGGAATCACTATGGTTGCGGCCACCCGGATGCAGTAGTTTTAGCCATGCGTTATGTCATCGTCATCTGCGCCGTCACGTTCTTCCTGATCTGGGACGGGCTCTACAATCAGGGCAGCTATCTGGACACCACGGTCAGGGAGATTAACCGCATCGTGCGCTACATCACCAGCATGATGTAGGTTTCCTCGCCTTCGCCCCACCGCGTTGTTGCCGCGACATCGTTGCCGGTTGACGCAATCGTGTTGCCCACACAAAACATGGCTGCACATCGATCGAGGAGGCTGGGGTTGATCCGGCATATCGTTTTCTTCAGCGCACGGCACAAAGAGGACGTCGAGGCCGTACGCACGGGCTTGCTGGCGCTGGGCAACATCCCCCATTCCCATCTGTTCGAGGTGACGCTCAACAGCAAGGTCGACCCGCTTTCGGACGAGATCGACGTGGTCGTTTATGCCGAGTTCGAGGACGCCGCCGCTCTGGCCGCCTACAAGGCGCATCCGCTCTATGCCGAGACGACCAGCCAGGTCAAACCGCTGCGCGAATTGCGCTATTCGGCGGACATTGTGGCTGCGACTTGAAGTGAAACTGATCGAAGCTGGAGCGCACCCGTCTGCAGCCGTTGGTTCGGTCGGATCAGCGCCCTGCCGCTTTCGCGCGTCGCCAAGGCAGCGTGGCCAAGAACAGCCATCGCGACGACCGCTGCCGCTATATGAAATCCCTGCGCGTCAGGCGAGGGCTCTTGAACCAACTTCCGGAATGATGCACACCGCGCCAGCATGATCGAGACGATGCCAGCACGCCCTCATTCGCCCGGCGCTTATCCGCCCGGCGCTTGTCCGCCCGGCGCTTACCCGCTTGACCATCTTGTGCTGCCGACCGCCAGCCTCGACGTGGCACGGGCGCGGCTAGTTTCGCTTGGCTTTGTCGTGGCGCCGACCGGCATCCATCCTTTCGGCACGGAAAACTGCTGCGTCTTCCTTGAGGACGGCACCTATCTCGAGTTGCTGGCAGTGGGCAATGCGCAAGCGGCGGCGAAAGCGATCGCCGACGATAACGCCTTCGTCGCGCGCGATCGCGCCTATCGCGACAGCTGCGGCAATGAGGGATTTTCCGCCCTTGTCCTGGGTACCCAAAGTGCGGATGCCGACCACGCACGCTATGTCGAAGCCGGCCTGTCGGCTGGAGACATGCTGAGCTTTTCGCGCGCCTTCACCGACGCGGCGGGAAGCAGCGACACGGCATCGTTCAAACTGGCCTTCGCCTCCGGCACCGGGGCGACGGACGCATTCCTGTTTGCCTGCGAGCGGATCAATGCGCCGAAAGTGGACCGCAGCGCGTTGCAGGTCCACGCCAATGGCGCAAACGGCATTGTCGAGGTCATGGCGGTCAGCACCGAGCCATCCGAACAGCGCCGTTTGATTTCGATCGCGACGCACAGTCCGGCGACCGTGCCGGGGAGCAGCACTGCGTTTGAGCTGCCGAACGCGACCTTGACCCTGCTTGACCCCGTCGCTTTCGAATCGCGCTTCGGCATACCTGCCGGCGCGCCATCGGAACTCCGCTTCGCGGCGATCGTCTTTTCAGTTGGTTCCGCCGACACGGTCGCCAAGCTGCTTGCAGCAAGTTCCGTAGAACATGACATACGCGGCGATGATATTGTCGTGTGGCCGACATCCGGGCAGGGTGCGGCCTTCGTTTTCCAGGAGAAAGCATGAGCAAGCCCAATTCGTCCGTAACCGTCGGTAATGTCGTCTTCGGCAACACCGCGCCGATGTCGCTGATTGCCGGCCCGTGCCAGCTTGAATCGCGGCAGCACGCCTTCGACATGGCTGGCGCGCTGAAGGAACTGACCGAGAAGCTCGGGCTGGGCCTCGTCTACAAGACCAGTTACGACAAGGCCAACCGCACCTCGCTTGGCGGCACGCGCGGCGCCGGGCTCGATGCGGCGCTGCCCGTCTTCGACGATTTGCGCAAGGCGTTTTCGCTGCCGATCCTGACCGATATCCACACCGAGGAACAGTGCGCGCTCGTGTCGCCGCATGTCGATATCCTGCAGATTCCGGCTTTCCTCAGCCGCCAGACCGATCTGCTGATCGCGGCGGCAAGAACCGGCAAGGTCGTCAATGTGAAGAAGGGCCAGTTCCTCGCGCCGTGGGACATGAAGAACGTCGTCGCCAAGGTCACCGGTTCCGGCAACGCCAATGTGCTGGTCACCGAGCGCGGCGCGTCCTTCGGCTACAACACGCTGGTGTCCGATATGCGCGCCCTGCCGATCATGGCCGAGATCGGCGCGCCGGTGATTTTCGACGCCACGCATTCGGTGCAGCAGCCGGGCGGGCAGGGCGGCTCGTCAGGCGGCGATCGGCGCTTCGTCGAGACGCTGGCGCGCGCCGCGGTTGCGGTTGGTGTCGCCGGCGTCTTCATCGAGACGCATCAGGATCCCGACAACGCCCCCTCCGACGGTCCCAACATGGTGCCGCTGAAGGACCTTCGGGCGCTGCTTGAAAGGCTGATGGCATTTGATCGCGTCGCCAAGGGCTAAGCAAGTTCAGCGGCCCAGCCCTAAGTCCGACCCGAAACTTGTGATCAACAGGCGCCGGTTGTACGCTGCCCGGGCAACCGAGTGCCTTGGAGGAGGAAGCCATGTCCGTCGCCCGCGTCACCGAAATCACTTCGAATAAGAGCTTTCAGGACGCCATCGAACAGGGGATTGCCCGCGCCGCAAAGACATTGAAAAACGTCGAAGGCGCCTGGATCCAGGACCAGAAGGTCGTCGTCGAGAACGGCACGATCTCCGCCTACCGCGTCAACATGAAGGTCACCTTCATCCTCGCTGAGTGATCAGCCCTGCACGTATGACCGCGTCCATAAAAGTCGGGAACCTTCGCAGCCCTCTCCTCATTGTCGAACAGGAAGTGAACGACAAAAGGAGCACATCATGACAACCCAGACAGGACACACTGAAGCCATCGCTGCCTCGCGGGTGATCGGCACTTCCGTCTACAACACGGAAGGCACGCACATCGGCGACATCGAGGATGTCATGCTCGACAAATTGTCGAATGGAATCATGTTTGCCGTGATCGGCTTTGGCGGATTTCTCGGCATCGGCGAGAAGTACCACGCCATTCCGTGGGCGAGCCTCGACTATGACGAGAACAAGGGCGGCTATGTCGTGCCGTTCACCAAGGAGCAACTGAAGGCTGCTCCCGCCTATTCGATCAACGAATTGACGGGCGCCGATGGCGAGGCCGCGCGTGATGCTTCATACAGTTACTACAAGGTCGAGCCTTATTGGCATTGATCTTGCACTGCCGGAATCAAAAAGGCCCCCGGTTGAACCGGGGGCCTTTTCTCTGGGATATCTACTCCGCTGCAAGGGTCGACAACTCTACCGCGCCCTGTTGAGGCTGCTGAGTGTCACACGACGTCAAAAACGCCGCCGCGATCAGGAACAAACTCACAATACCGCTCAACTGAGACATGGCGAAACTCCTCCTGTTTCGCCCCGCGCAGCTGTGAGCATAAACCAGAAAGCCGCATGCCGCCAAGGCCCATGACTGACATGACTTATGATGACAGCAATTTGTGCTTCGTGATTCGATGTGGCGGAAGTGGCGGCACTATTTGCGGACGCCCCGATTGCGTTTTGCGGCACTTTGGCTAAGAGGTGCGCGACGCTTCGTCAGATCAATCGGGGACATCGCAATGACTGCCATCATCGACATTGTCGGGCGCGAAATCCTGGACAGCCGCGGAAACCCGACCGTCGAGGTCGACGTCGTGCTCGAAGACGGCTCGATGGGCCGCGCTGCGGTGCCTTCCGGCGCCTCGACCGGCGCGCATGAGGCGGTCGAACTGCGCGACGGCGGCGCCCGCTACCTCGGCAAGGGCGTCCTGCGGGCGGTAGAGGCCGTCAATGGCGAACTGTTCGAGGCGATCGGCGGGATGGAAGCCGAGAACCAGATCCACATCGACCAGACCATGATCGAGCTCGACGGCACACCCAACAAGAGCCGCCTCGGCGCCAATGCGATCCTTGGCGTGTCGCTGGCGGTGGCCAAGGCTGCGGCGGAAGCGGCTGGCATGCCGCTCTACCGCTATGTCGGCGGCACCAAGGCGCATGTGCTTCCGGTGCCGATGATGAACATCATCAACGGTGGCGCCCATGCCGACAACCCGATCGATTTCCAGGAATTCATGATCCTGCCGATCGGTGCGCCGACACTGCGTGACGGCGTGCGCTGGGGCTCGGAGATTTTCCATACGCTGAGGAAGCGGCTGAAGGACGCCGGCCACAACACCAATGTCGGTGACGAGGGTGGCTTCGCTCCTAACTTGAAAAGCGCGCCGGCCGCGCTCGATTTCATCATGGAATCAATCGAGAAGGCCGGCTTCAAGCCGGGCGAAGAGGTTGCGCTCGGCCTCGACTGCGCCGCGACCGAATTCTTCAAGGACGGCAACTACGTCTATGAAGGCGAGAAAAAGACCCGCGATCCGAAGACCCAGGCCAAGTATCTGGCCAAGCTCGCCGCGGACTATCCGATCATCACCATCGAGGATGGGCTGGCCGAGGACGACTGGGATGGCTGGAAAACGCTGACCGAGCTCATCGGCAACAAGATCCAGCTGGTCGGCGACGATCTGTTCGTCACCAATACGGCCCGGCTGCGCGACGGCATCCGCATGGGCGTCGCCAATTCTATCCTGGTCAAGGTCAACCAGATCGGCTCACTGACCGAAACGCTGGATGCCGTCGAGACCGCGCACAAGGCCGGCTACACCGCGGTCATGTCGCACCGCTCGGGCGAAACCGAAGATTCGACCATCGCCGATCTCGCCGTCGCCACCAATTGCGGGCAGATCAAGACGGGGTCGCTGTCGCGCTCGGATCGCATGGCCAAGTACAACCAGCTCATCCGCATCGAGGAAGAGCTCGGCAAGCAGGCGCTCTACGCCGGCAAGTCGATCGTGAAGGGCTGAGCCGCAGAAAATCCTAAAACCCAGAAAATCCGAAAACGAAAGGGCGGGGCATTCTCGCCTTTTTTGTTTCAACACCGCCAGATCCGGTCGCCCGTAACCGTCCATTAAGCACAATCGGGCGAGAAAGGGCTAGGTCGCAGAGTGGTTAGAGCGCCCTTTGCGCGTCCAGGCGGGCGCGCGGCGCTCTAAGGGATTTGGGTCATGTGGACACGTCAGCACAAGCAGAGAAATACCGGTCGGCTGATCATCCCCTCGCTCTGCGTGGCGTTCCTCGCCTATTTCGGCTTTCACGCCTACCACGGCGAATTCGGCATCTATTCCAAATACCGGTTGGAGGCCGAAGCCGTCGATCTGCAAGGTAAGCTCGATGCCGTCAAGGCGCGCCGGCTCGATCTGCAGCGGCGGGTTCAGCTGATGCATCAGGGCACGCTGGAGAAGGACATGCTCGACGAGCAGGCGCGCAAGGCGCTCAATGTGTCCCACGCCGACGAAATCACCATCATGTTGCCGGCTACGGCAAGATAACCGAATTCAAGTTAATCGCCGATTTTTTCAACGATTTTAATCGCTTAGACGCATGTCAGCCATGCATTTTTCAGCATGGCGAAACGCTTTCCCGCGTGTTAGCCTTTGCCAAATCGGTGGGGAGAACTGATCTCCCTCAGTGTCCGCAAGAGACGCCAACAGGGAGTGATGCATGGCCACCGCCGCCAGAAAAGCGCCTGCCAAAACCAAACCCAAATCCGACGGCAAATCGGCAGGGCTTTCAGCCCCCAAACCTCTCGACTTCACCAAGGATGAGGAGCTTGACGCCTACCGGCGCATGCTGCTGATCCGCCGCTTCGAGGAAAAGGCCGGCCAGCTCTACGGCATGGGCTTCATCGGCGGCTTCTGCCACCTCTATATCGGCCAGGAAGCAGTTGTCACCGGCATGAAGATGGCGCTGATCGACGGCGACCAGATGATCACCGCCTACCGCGACCATGGTCACATGCTGGCGATGGAACTGTCGCCGCGCGGCGTCATGGCCGAATTGACCGGGCGCCGCGGCGGCTTGTCCAGGGGCAAGGGCGGCTCCATGCACATGTTCTCCAAGGAGAAGCATTTTTACGGCGGCCACGGCATTGTCGGCGCGCAGGTTTCGCTCGGCACCGGCCTCGCCTTCGCCAATCGCTATCGTGGTAACAACAATGTGACACTGACCTATTTCGGCGACGGCGCCGCCAATCAGGGCCAGGTCTATGAGAGCTTCAACATGGCCTCGCTGTGGAAGCTGCCGGTGATCTTCATCATCGAGAACAACCGCTATGCCATGGGCACTTCGGTAACGCGTTCGTCGGCCGAGACGGATTTTTCGCACCGCGGCGCCTCCTTCAAGATCCCCGGCATCCAGGTCGATGGCATGGACGTCCGTGCAGTCAAGGCAGCCGGCGATCTCGCCACCGAATGGTGCCGTGACGGCAAGGGGCCGCTGATTCTCGAAATGCAGACCTACCGCTACCGCGGCCACTCGATGTCCGATCCGGCAAAATACCGTTCCAAGGAAGAAGTGCAGAAGATGCGCTCCGAGCGCGACCCGATCGAGCAGGTCAAGGCGCGCCTGCTCGACAGGAAGTGGGCTGATGAGGACGAGCTCAAGGCCGTCGACAAGGAGGTCCGCGACATTGTCGCCGACGCCGCCGAATTTGCCCAGAACGACGCAGAGCCGGATCCGTCCGAGCTCTGGACCGATATCGTACTGTAACGAGAGGGCAAGGCCATGCCGATCGAAATTCTCATGCCTGCTCTCTCGCCGACTATGGAAGAGGGCAATGTTTCCAAATGGTTGAAGAAAGAGGGCGATAAGGTTGTCGCTGGTGATGTCATCGCCGAGATCGAGACCGATAAGGCGACGATGGAAGTCGAAGCGGTCGACGAAGGCACGCTCGGCAAGATCCTGGTTGCCGAGGGCACCGAGGGCGTAAAGGTCAACACGCCGATCGCGGTGCTGCTGCAGGACGGCGAGAGCTCCGCCGATATCGGCAAGGAGGCCAAGGCTGCACCGGCCTCCACCCAGGATGCGATTTCAGACGGCGGGCAGCGCACCGACGCAGCCGAGGAAGGCTCGAAGGCCGCGCCGCAGGATGCCGGCGAGGCGCCGAAGGCGTCCGTACCCGCTGCCCCTGCGATGAAGGCAGCCGCCGATCCCGACATCCCGGCCGGCACGGAAATGGTCTCGACCACGGTACGCGAAGCGCTGCGTGACGCGATGGCCGAGGAAATGCGCCGTGACGGAGACGTCTTCGTGATGGGCGAGGAGGTCGCCGAGTACCAGGGCGCTTACAAGATCACGCAAGGGCTGCTGCAGGAATTCGGGCCGCGTCGCGTCGTCGACACACCGATCACCGAGCACGGTTTTGCCGGCGTCGGCGTTGGCGCGGCGATGGCCGGCCTGAGGCCGATCGTCGAGTTCATGACCTTCAACTTCGCCATGCAGGCGATCGACCATATCATCAACTCCGCCGCCAAGACGCTCTACATGTCCGGCGGCCAGATGGGCGCGCCCATCGTCTTCCGCGGTCCAAACGGCGCGGCCGCCCGCGTCGCCGCCCAGCATTCGCAGTGCTATGCCGCCTGGTACAGCCAAATTCCCGGCCTCAAAGTGGTGATGCCCTACACCGCCGCCGACGCCAAGGGATTGCTGAAGGCCGCGATCCGCGACGCCAACCCGGTCATCTTCCTCGAGAACGAAATCCTCTACGGCCAGTCCTTCGATGTGCCGAAGATCGACGATTTCGTGCTGCCGATCGGCAAGGCGCGCATCCACAAGTCGGGCAAGGATGTCACAATCGTCTCCTTCGGCATCGGCATGAGCTACACGGTGAAGGCCGATGCCGAATTGCGCGGCATGGGCATCGATGCCGAGATCATCGACCTCAGGACCATCCGCCCTCTCGATTTCGACACCATCATCGCCTCGGTCAAGAAGACCAATCGTCTCGTGGTGGTGGAGGAAGGATTTCCGCAGAGCTCGGTCGGCGACCATATCGCCAGCCAGGTGTCGCAGCGCGCCTTCGATTTCCTCGACGCGCCGGTCATCACCATTGCCGGCAAGGACGTGCCGATGCCCTATGCGGCAAACCTCGAAAAGCTGGCGCTGCCCAATGTCGGCGAGGTCGTCGAGGCGGTCAAGGCCGTCACATATCGCTGATGAATGGGGAGGATCCGGTGGCGACTGCGAGAGAGACTCTTTCGCTATCTGTATAGCGCTGCTGACACGGTGAACGCATTTCGCTTGGGAGAAGAATACCTATGCCGATCAACATCACCATGCCGGCCCTGTCGCCCACGATGGAAGAGGGCAATCTTGCCAAGTGGCTGGTCAAGGAGGGCGACAAGGTTTCGCCGGGCGATGTGATCGCCGAGATCGAGACCGACAAGGCGACGATGGAAGTCGAAGCTGTCGATGAGGGCACGGTGGCCAAGCTGGTGGTTCCAGCCGGCACCGAAGGCGTCAAGGTCAACGCGCTGATCGCCGTGCTCGCGGCCGAAGGTGAAGATGCGGCGGCTGCCGCGAAAAGCGGCGACGGCGCTGCGCCGGCAAAGGCCGAGGCAAAACAGGATAAGGCGCCAATCTCCCCACCCGTGGGGGAGATGTCGACGAAGTCGACAGAGGGGGGCGCTGTCCCGCCAGCGGCAAGGAACGAGGCGCCCCCCTCTGGCCTGCCGGCCATCTCCCCCACAAGGGGGGAGATCAGCCAGTCGGACGGTCGCACCTTCGCCTCGCCGCTGGCCCGTCGCATCGCCCGGGAAGCCGGTGTCGATGTCTCCGCCGTGACCGGCTCCGGCCCGCATGGGCGCGTGGTCAAGGCCGATGTCGACGCAGCGATTTCCAGCGGCGGCGCCAAGGCGGCACCCGCCGCGAAAGCCGCACCTGCCGGCGCTCCGGCTCCGGCGGCCGCAGCCAAGCCAATGTCGGACGACCAGGTGCTGAAACTGTTTGCCGACGGCTCTTACGAGCTTGTCCCGCATGACAACATGCGCAAGACCATTGCGCGCCGGCTGGTCGAGGCCACGACCACCATCCCGCACTTCTACCTGACGCTCGACTGCGAGCTTGATGCGCTTCTGGCCCTGCGCGCGCAGCTCAATGCGGCCGCCCCGGTGAAGAAGACCGACAAGGGTGAGGCGCCGGCCTACAAGCTGTCGGTCAACGACATGATCATCAAAGCGATGGCAATGGCGCTGATGGCGGTGCCGGATGCCAATGCGTCATGGACCGAGAGCGCCATGGTCAAGCACAAGCATGCCGACGTCGGTGTCGCCGTGTCGATCCCCGGCGGGCTGATCACGCCGATCATCCGGCGCGCCGACGAAAAGACGCTGTCGGTCATCTCCAACGAGATGAAGGATCTTGCCAGCCGCGCGCGCAGCCGCAAGCTGAAGCCGGAAGAATACCAGGGCGGCACCACGGCGGTGTCCAATCTCGGCATGTTCGGCATCAAGGACTTTGCCGCCGTCATCAACCCGCCGCATGCGACGATCCTGGCGGTCGGCGCCGGCGAGGAGCGCGCGGTGGTCAAGAACGGTGAGATCAGAACAGCGACAATCATGTCGGTGACATTGTCGACCGATCACCGCGCCGTCGACGGGGCGCTCGGCGCCGAACTCCTTGTCGCCTTCAAACGCATGATCGAAAACCCGATGGGCATGCTGGTCTAGAAAGGAAGGAGGGGGTGCGGAAAAACTCTTCACCAGCCTTTTTGCCTTCAGCCTTTCCAGCGTCGCAACGATCGTCGTGCATTGGCTGTTCGTGGGTTGGCGGGTGAGGCGCGCGCAGGCGAATTTCGACCGGAGTGGGGCAAACGCATGAAAACAGTCCTTTGCTACGGCGATTCGCTCACCTGGGGCTATGATGCGGCAAGTCTGGATCGTCACCCGCTCAACGACCGCTGGCCGAGTGTGCTGCAGGCGACGTTGGGAGGCGGTATCGAGGTCATCGCCGAAGGCTTGAACGGCCGCACAACGGCTTTCGACGACCATCTGGCCGGCGCCGACCGTAACGGCGCAAGAGTGCTGCCGACGATCCTGATGACGCATGCGCCGATCGACCTGGTCATCATTATGCTCGGCGCCAACGACATGAAGCCGTGGATTCACGGCAATCCGGTCGCCGCCAAGCAAGGCATGCAGCGCCTGATCGACATCGTGCGCGGTCACGACTACCCGTTCGATTGGCCGTCGCCGCAAATCCTGATCGTCGCGCCGCCCGCCGTCAGCCGCACGGAAAACGCCGAATTCAAAGAAATGTTCGCCGGCGGCGATGAAGCGTCGAAGCGGCTGGCGCCACAATTTTCCGTCCTTGCCGACGAGGTCGGCTGCGGCTTCTTCGATGCCGGCTCGGTGGCCGAGACCACGCCACTCGACGGCGTCCATCTCGACGCAGAGAACACGCGCAAAATCGGGCAGGCATTGGCGCCAATCGTGCGCGTCATGCTGGAACTCTAGAGAATCATGGGAGAAATCCGTGGCTGAGAACTACGACGTCATCATCATCGGCTCCGGCCCCGGCGGCTATGTCACGGCGGTGCGTTCCGCCCAACTCGGGTTCAAGACAGCGATCGTCGAGCGCGAGCATCTCGGCGGCATCTGCCTCAACTGGGGTTGCATCCCGACCAAGGCGCTGCTGCGTTCGGCCGAGATCATGCACTATTCGGATCATTTGAAGGACTACGGCTTGAAGATCGACGGCAAGGTCAGCGTCGATACCGCTGCCGTGGTCGACCGCTCGCGAAAGGTCTCGCTGCGGCTGAACGGCGGCGTCGCCTTCCTGATGAAGAAGAACAAGGTCGATGTCATCTGGGGCGAAGCCAGGCTGTCCAAAGCGGCTTCCGGCGACAGACCGGGCGAGATCGTCGTGTCGAAATCGTCGAAGAAGCCGATGGAGCCTCAGCCGCCGGCGCCCAAGGGCGTCAAGGGCGAGGGCACCTACACCGCCAAGCACATCATCCTGGCGACCGGCGCCAGGCCGCGGGCGCTGCCCGGCATCGAGCCCGACGGCAAGCTGATCTGGACCTATTTCGAAGCGATGGTGCCGAAGGAGATGCCGAAATCGCTGCTGGTGATGGGTTCGGGCGCAATCGGCATCGAATTCGCCTCATTCTACCGCACCATGGGCGCGGAGGTGACGGTGGTTGAGTTGCTGCTGGCGGTGATGCCGGTCGAGGACGCAGAGGTCTCGAAATTCGCGCAAAAGCAGTTCGAGAAGCAAGGCATGAAGATCATCCTCGATGCGAAGGTCACCAAGGTCGAAAAAGCTGCGAACTCGGTAACCGCGCATGTCGAGATGAAGGACGGCAAGGTCGAGAAGATCACCGCCGACCGGATGATCTCGGCCGTCGGCGTGCAGGGCAATATCGAGAATCTCGGCCTCGAGGCGCTCGGCGTGAAGACCGATCGCGGCTGCGTCGTCGTCGACGGCTACGGCAGCACCAATGTGCCCGGCATCTATGCTATCGGCGACGTTGCCGGCCCGCCTATGCTCGCCCACAAGGCCGAGCATGAAGGCGTGGTCTGCGTGGAGAAGATCGCCAACGTCCCCGGCGTGCACGCCACTGACAAACTGAAAATTCCGGGCTGCACCTATTGCAACCCGCAGGTTGCTTCCGTCGGGTTGACCGAAGCGAAAGCCAAGGCCGAAGGCAAGGACATCCGCGTCGGCCGCTTCCAGTTCGCCGCCAACGGCAAGGCCATCGCGCTCGGCGAGGACCAGGGTTTCGTAAAAACCATCTTCGACAGGAAGACCGGGCAGTTGCTCGGCGCGCATATGGTCGGTGCCGAAGTGACCGAGCTGATCCAGGGCTTTGTCGTGGCGATGAACCTGGAGACCACCGAGGAAGAACTGATGCACACGATCTTCCCGCACCCGACGCTGTCGGAGATGATGAAGGAAAGCGTGCTCGACGCCTATGGCCGCGCGCTCAACGCGTGATAAATTGACCGCGTGAGACTCAAAAGGTGAGAGCCAAGGAACTCAACCGTAAGGTAATTCGTTTCCGGATGCATTTATCACCAGAGGAGAGGGCATATGGACGTGAATGGCGTGGGCTGGATCGCAGCCATCATCATCGGCGGGCTGGCGGGCTGGCTTGCCGAGATGTTCATGAAAAGCAACATGGGCATCTTGATGAACATCGTTCTGGGCATCGTCGGCGCGATCGTGCTGAATGCCATCCTGCAGGCGCTCAACATCGGCGCCTTCGGCACCGGCTGGATCGCCTATCTGATCACCGGTTTCGTTGGCGCCTGCCTGCTGATCTTGGCAGGGCGCATGGTGCGTCGTTAGTTGCTGAACTCTTGCCATGCGAAAACGGCTGTGGCGGCATGCGTCGCCGCGGCCTTTTTCTTTGCAGCGAAAAGTCCTAGATGGAAAGCGAACGCCGGAAGCGATCGCGAATGAACTGGATTTCTGATGGTCACCGTCCTCGACACGATCGCCAATGCGCCGCGCCTGCGGCATCCTGAAAAGGCGCACAAGCCTGACCAGGATGTGCTGCGCAAGCCCGACTGGATCCGCGTCAAGGCGCCGATGTCGAAAGGCTATGCCGAGACGCGCGACATCGTGAAGTCGCACAGGCTGGTGACGGTGTGCGAAGAGGCCGGGTGCCCCAATATCGGTGAGTGCTGGGAGAAGAAGCACGCCACCTTCATGATCATGGGCGAGATCTGCACGCGCGCCTGCGCCTTCTGCAACGTCGCCACCGGCATTCCGACCGCGCTCGATCCCGATGAACCGGCGCGCATCGCCCACGCCGTCAAGCAAATGGGTCTAACCCATGTCGTCATCACCTCAGTCGACCGCGACGATCTCGCCGATGGCGGCGCTCAGCACTTTGCCGAGGTCATCCGCGCCATCAGGGCGGCAACGCCTTCGACGACGATCGAAATCCTGACGCCCGACTTCCTGCGCAAGGACGGCGCGCTGGAGATCGTGGTGGCGGCCAAGCCTGATGTGTTCAACCACAATCTGGAGACCGTTCCGTCGAACTATCTGACGGTCCGGCCGGGCGCCCGCTATTTCCATTCGATCAGGCTGCTGCAGCGGGTCAAGGAACTCGATCCCTCGATCTTCACCAAATCCGGCATCATGGTTGGCCTTGGCGAGGAGCGGAACGAGATCCTGCAATTGATGGACGATCTGCGTTCGGCCAATGTCGACTTCATGACAATCGGTCAGTATCTGCAGCCATCGAAAAAGCACCATCCGGTGATCCGTTTCGTCACGCCGGAGGAATTCAAGTCCTTCGAGACAATCGGCAAGACCAAGGGCTTCCTGCTGGTGGCATCGAGCCCGCTGACGCGTTCGTCGCATCACGCCGGCGACGATTTCGCCAAGCTGCGCGCGGCACGGGAAGCGTTTCTCAAGAAGTCCGCCTAACACACTGGTTTCATGCCACAATTCGAAGCCCATCGCCGCGTTGCGCATACGCCGGAACAGATGTTCGCTCTGGTCGCCGATGTCGAATCCTATCCGCAATTCCTGCCGCTTTGCGAGGCGCTGACGGTTCGCTCGCGCAAGGAACGCGACGGACGCACCCTCCTCGTCGCCGACATGAGCATTGGCTACAAGGCGATCCGCGAGACTTTCACCACGCAGGTGCTGCTAAAGCCTGACGAGAAGGCCATCGACGTCAAATATATCGACGGTCCGTTCAAATATCTGAGCAATGCCTGGCGTTTCGAGCCGGCCGACGGCGGCTGCAATGTCTGCTTCTTCATCGACTACGAATTCAAGAGTCGTATTCTGGGTGCGGTGATGGGAGCGATGTTCGATCGCGCCTTCCGCATGTTTTCCGAGGCGTTCGAGAAGCGCGCCGACGTCATCTATGGCGCAGCGCCGGCAGCCTGATCCGCAGCGAGCGCGCGCAAGCCCAGTTCAAGCGCGTGTCTGACGGTCTCCCGGCGGATGAACTTGCGGCCTTTGTCGGCAAACAACTGGCATTCGCTGACGACCGGCCGGCCGGTCAAGGCGATACCGAACCAGACCAGGCCGACGGGCTTTTCCGTCGAGCCGCCGCCCGGACCGGCAATGCCGGTGACGGCAAGAGTTAGCCCGGCGCGCGAATGGTCCAAGGCGCCGGCCGCCATCTCGACCGCCGTTTCCCGTGAGACCGCGCCGTGCGCCTCGAGCGTGGCGGCGGAAACGCCGAGCATCTCAGTCTTGGCCTCGTTGGAATAGGTGATGAAACCCCGGTCGACCACTGTCGAAGAGCCGGCGATGTCGGTCAAGGCGGCGATGATCATGCCGCCGGTGCAGCTCTCGGCCGTCGCCAGCATGATGCCGCGCTGTTGGCAGGCTTGAAGCAGAGCATCTGCGAGATCGCTGTTGCTCATTCGGGGACATCACCTGGAAACACGACGCTGGCGGTGGCGATGGCGGCTATGCCTTCCTCGCGTCCAACAAAGCCGAGCTTTTCGTTGGTTGTCGCCTTGATCGAGATGCGGTCCCGGGAAATCGCCAGCATTGCCGAAAGGATTTCGGTCATCGCTTCGCGATGTGGGCCGACGCGCGGCGCCTCGCAGATCAGCGTGATGTCGGCATTGGCGATGCGCCCGCCGCGCGCGCGTACCAGTTCTGCCGCATGTTCGACGAAGATCCGCGAGGCCACGCCTTTCCACTGCGGGTCCGACGGCGGGAAATGCGTGCCGATGTCGCCGGCACCGCAAGTGGCGAGCAGCGCGTCGGTCAAGGCGTGCAGGCCGACATCGGCGTCCGAATGGCCGGACAGTTTCTTGTCGTGCGGGATCGAGACGCCGCACAGGACGACATGGTCGCCGGGCTCGAAGGCATGGACGTCGTAGCCATTGCCGGTGCGGATGTCCGGAAAACGCGGCCGTTCGCCGGAAAGCCGCTGATCCGCCATCGAGATATCCCTTGCCCAGGTGAGTTTGACATTGTCCGGCGAGCCCGGGACGATTTTCACTGGAATATGTGCCCATTCGGCAATCGCGGCATCGTCGGTGAAGTCCGCCTTGCCCAGATGATGGGCCTTTTCATGGGCGGCCAGGATCGGCCAGAACGGGAAGCCCTGCGGCGTCTGCGCGGCATGAAGCCCGTTCCTGGAAACCGTCTCGCCGATCATGCCCGCGGCCGACTCGCGTTTCAGCGTATCGGCGACGGGCAGGGCAGGCAGCGCTGCCTGGCGCTCGCCGATGGCGGCTATCGTGCGGTCTATCAATTCCGCGTCGACGAACGGGCGGACGGCGTCATGGACCAGAACCCGGCGCGGTGCATGGCCTCTCAGCGCAAGCAATCCGAGCCGGACGGAGTCCTGTCTGGACGCGCCACCGGTCACCGTGACCACCCGGTCGGCGTTGGCGCCAGCGGCGCTGCGAAAAAGCCCGCTGTCGTCGGCATGAATGGCGACGACGACAGGACCGATTTTCGTATGCGCCAAAAACACGTCCAATGTGCGCGCGATGACGGCACGGCCGCCGATCCTTTGGTATTGCTTCGGCCCGTCGGCCTGACCGGCGCGCGCGCCGCGGCCGGCGGCGACGATAACGACGGCAACCTTGTCGTCCGCAGCCAAAGCCTGCTTTTCGCTTGCGTCTGTCATGCCGAGACGCTTAGCGCATCATCCCAAAAAGTGGAATCGCTTTTCGGAAGAGATCATGCGCAGATGCAAAGTGCCAATAGCGTCCCCTACACGCACCGCACTTTGGCTAGTGCCAGCATTTTCCCAAATGCGCCTTAATGCGACGTCATTGCGCGTTGCACATTGCCGCCATTCTGGCTAGTGAATGTGCAGCTATTAAAAATGCTTGGTTTTTGTGCATGCTTGACCTGACCAAATTGGCATCTCCGCTGGATGTGGGTCGTGTGAGAATCCGCAATCGCGCTTTTCTCGCGCCCATGTCGGGCATAACAGATGAGCCGTTCCGGCAGCGTGCCTATGCGCATGGCGCCGGGTTGGTGGTGTCGGAGATGGTGGCGAGCGGCGAACTTGCCAGGGGCAGAGCCGGTTGCGACCTGCGCATCCGCCATTCCGGGCTGCCGGTGCACATGGTCCAGCTTGCCGGCCGTGAGGCGGTGCATATGG
Organism: Mesorhizobium sp. WSM4837; assembly: GCF_055811435.1. Classification (NCBI taxonomy): domain Bacteria; kingdom Pseudomonadati; phylum Pseudomonadota; class Alphaproteobacteria; order Hyphomicrobiales; family Phyllobacteriaceae; genus Mesorhizobium; species Mesorhizobium sp. WSM4837. The sequence goes on along the minus strand of NZ_JBVVQE010000049.1, from coordinate 33,866 downwards.
CAGAGGGCGCCCGTATAGCCGCGGGCGAGGGCGCCGACATCATCGACATCAACATGGGCTGCCCGGCCAAGAAGGTGACGGGCGGCTATGCCGGTTCGGCGCTGATGCGCGATCTCGATCACGCTTTGTCGCTGATCGAGGCGGTGGTCGGCGCCGTCGAGGTGCCGGTCACGGTCAAGATGCGGCTCGGCTGGGACGAAAGCGCGCTCAATGCGCCTGTTCTGGCGCGCCGCGCCGAGCAGGCGGGGGTTCAGATGGTGACGGTGCATGGCCGCACGCGCTGCCAGTTCTACCAGGGCAAGGCCGACTGGCGCGCCATCGCACGCATAAAGCAGGCTGTTTCGATCCCGGTCGTTGCCAATGGCGATGTCGGCTCGCCGGCGGAGGCAGCAATGATCCTCGACCAGTCGGGCGCCGACGCGGTGATGATCGGCCGCGCGCACTACGGCGTGCCATGGACGGCAGGCAGCATCGCGGCAGGCGCGGCAAAAGAGGCGACGCCCGGTGTGCCGGAAAGCCCGCAAGCGCTGGCCGACTACGTCGTTGCCCACTACCAGGACATGCTGTCGCTCTACGGCATCGAAAGGGGCGTGCGCCAGGCGCGCAAGCATCTTGGCTGGTATCTCGACCACCACGCCGCTGGCGTCGTTGATGAGCAGCGAAAGGCCATCCTTACCTGCTTCGAACCCGTCCGCGTCATCGCCGCGTTGCGTGAGGTGTTTTCAAGCGCTGCCGAGGCGATGAACCTGCGGAGCGCAGCATGAATGCCACCGTTGCACAGAACATGGACATGGCGGACGCCGCACACATCGTGCTCAACACCATCCGCCGCCCGGTGATCATGCTCGATGCGGAAGGGTTCATCACCTTCGCCAACGCCGATGCCGAGGATTTCTTCCGCTCGAGCGCAACCATGCTCGCCCGCAACACATTACCCAAGCTCATTCCATTCGGCAGTCCGTTGCTGACGCTTGTCGACCAGGTGCGCGAGCGCCGGGCACCCGTCAACGAATACAGGGTCGACGTATCATCGCCGCGCCTCGGCATCGAGAAGGTCGTCGATCTCTATGTCGCGCCGGTGTCGGAATTCCCGGGCTCCGTCGTGGTGATGTTCCAGGAACGGTCGATGGCCGACAAGATCGACCGGCAGATGACGCACCGCGGTGCGGCACGCTCGGTGACCGGCCTTGCCGCGATGCTTGCCCACGAGATCAAGAACCCGCTATCCGGCATCCGGGGCGCCGCCCAACTGCTCGAATTGTCGGCTTCCGACGAGGATCGCGCGCTGACCCGGCTGATCACCGACGAGACCGACCGCATCGTCTCGCTCGTCGATCGCATGGAGGTGTTTTCCGACGAGCGGCCCGTCGATCGCTATCCGGTCAACATCCATGTCGTGCTCGACCACGTGAAGGCGATTGCCAAGAACGGTTTTGCCAAACGGATCAAGATATTGGAGGATTATGATCCATCATTGCCTCCGGTTTTCGCCAACCGCGACCAGCTCATCCAGGTGTTCCTCAACCTGGTCAAGAATGCGGCCGAGGCCATTGGCGGCGATCCGCAAGGCGAGATCACCCTGTCGACCGCGTTCCGGCCGGGCATCCGTGTTTCCGTTCCGGGATCGCAGGGCCGCGTGTCGCTGCCGCTGGAATTCTGCGTGCGCGACAACGGTTCTGGCGTCTCCGAAGATATCCTGCCGATCCTGTTCGACCCCTTCATCACCACCAAGCCGAACGGGTCGGGGCTTGGTCTGGCGCTGGTCGCGAAAATCGTCGGCGAGCATGGCGGCATCATCGAATGCGATTCGACGCCGCGCGCAACCACCTTCCGCATCCTGATGCCAGCCTGGAAAGAAACGCCGTTCGGCACAGACGACGATGGCGAAGGAGACCGCAAATGACGGTTCGCGGCAATATTCTCGTCGCCGACGACGATGCGGCCATCCGCACCGTCCTCAATCAGGCGCTTTCGCGCGTCGGCCATGAGGTGCGCGTGACGTCCAACGCCTCGACGCTGTGGCGCTGGGTGGCGGCGGGCGAGGGCGATCTCGTCATCACCGACGTGGTTATGCCCGACGAAAACGCCTTCGACATGCTGCCGCGCATCAAGAAGGCGCGGCCGGAACTGCCCGTCATCGTCATGAGCGCCCAGAACACGTTCATGACCGCGATTCGCGCCTCCGAAACCGGCGCCTACGAATATCTGCCGAAACCGTTCGACCTGACCGAGCTACTCAACATCGTCAACCGGGCGCTTTCCGAGCCCCGACGGCCGAAGATCGATGCGCGGGCGGACGAGCCGCCGGAAACCATGCCGCTGGTTGGCCGCTCGGCCGCCATGCAGGATATCTACCGCATGCTGGCGCGCATGATGCAGACCGACCTGACGGTGATGATTTCAGGCGAATCGGGCACCGGCAAGGAACTGGTGGCGCGCGCGCTGCACGAGTATGGCCGCCGCCGCGGCGGCCCCTTCGTTGCGATCAACATGGCTGCGATCCCGCGCGACCTGATCGAATCGGAACTGTTCGGGCACGAGAAAGGCGCCTTCACCGGCGCGCAGAACCGCTCCACCGGCCGTTTCGAGCAGGCCGAAGGCGGCACGCTCTTCCTTGACGAGATCGGCGACATGCCGATGGAGGCGCAGACCCGCCTGCTGCGTGTCCTGCAGCAGGGCGAATACACCACTGTCGGCGGCCGCACGCCGATCAAGACCGACGTGCGCATCGTCGCCGCCACCAACAAGGATCTGCGCACGCTGATCAATCAAGGGCTTTTCCGCGAGGATCTGTTCTACCGCCTGAATGTCGTGCCGCTGAGGCTGCCGGCGCTGCGCGAGCGGTCCGAGGACGTTCCGGATCTCGTCCGGCACTTCTTCAAGCTTGGCGCCAGCGAAGGCCTGCAGACCAAGCGCATTTCCACGGGCGGCATCGAGCTGATGAAGCGCTATCCGTGGCCGGGCAACGTGCGCGAGCTCGAAAATCTTGTCCGCAGACTTGCCGCGCTCTATTCGCAGGACGAGATTTCTGCCGAAGTCATCGAGGCAGAACTGAAGACCGGCGAGAGGCCGGTCGTTCCCGGCGGCGGCAACCTCATTCCCGACGATCTGTCCATCGGCCAGGCGGTGGAACATTTCCTGCAGCGCTATTTTGCGTCGTTCGCCGGCGACTTGCCGCCCGCCGGCCTCTATCAGCGTATCCTTTCCGAGGTCGAATATCCGCTGGTGCTCGCGTCGATGACGGCAACCCGCGGCAACCAGATCAAGGCTGCGGAACTCCTCGGGCTCAACCGCAACACCCTGCGCAAGAAGATTCGCGAACTCGGCGTCAACGTCTACAAATCGACCAGGCAAGCTTAGAGCGCCGTTTTCTTTCATCAAATCGTTCCCGAATTTCGGGCCGGTGAGACAGAGCGAAGCCTTTTCCGGGGGATGGAGCGCCGAAACAGTTCCGTCCAGGCCACACTTGTTGCATAATCGCCACAATGCGTTGCATACATCCGACGCAATCACTGGCTCTAGACGGCGACATGGCTCCACGGGCAACGAGACTGAGCGAAACGCTTTTCAGCGAACCCCGCACAAGTGACGGGCGCCGGCTGCTTGCGCTGCCGGGCGTGATGGCAATTGCCGGTGCGCTGGTTACGGCGGCGATCTCCTTCGCCATCCTCGTCGGTGCCACGCCGATCACGCCGGACGAGAGCACAACGCTGGCGCTAATCGCCGTCAATGCGGCGTTCATCCTGTTCCTGATCGCGCTGGTTGGCCGCGAAGTACATCGTATCGTGATGGCGCGCCGGCGCGGCAAGGCGGCGTCGCGGCTGCATGTGCGGATCGTCGCGATGTTCGCGCTGGTCGCCGCGATTCCCGCCATCATGGTGGCGATCATCGCCTCGATCACGCTCGATATCGGTCTTGATCGCTGGTTCGAAATCCGCACCAAGACGATCGTCAATTCGTCGCTGTCGATAGCCGATGCCTATGTGCAGGAGAACGCGCGCAACCTCCAGGGAACGACCCTGTCGATGGCTTACGATCTCGACGCCTCCCGCACGCTCTACGGCCTCGATCGAACCGGCTTCCTCGATCTGATGAACAAGGAAGCCGTTGGACGCTCGCTGGCCCATGCCGCACTGATCAGGTCCGACGGTTCGTTCGTCATGAGCGCCAAGACCGACGCAGATTTTGCCATGCCGGAGCCGCCGGAAGGCGCCATGAGCGGTGCCGCTGACGGCAGGCCGGTGCTGATCGAGCCGAAGACGCGCAACATCATGGGCGCCATCGTCAAACTGCGCGAGATCGAAGGGCTCTATCTCTACACCATCCGGCTCGTCGATCCCGAGGTGATCAAGGCGCGGCAGATTGTCAGGTCCAACAGCGACGAATATCGCGGCCTCGAAGACAGTCGCCGCACCTCGCAGGTGGCCTTTGCACTTCCCTATTTGTCGCTGACGCTGATCATCATCCTGTCCGCCATCTGGACCGGCATCGCCGTGGCCGACCGCCTGGTGCGGCCGATCCGCCAGCTCATCGGCGCGGCCGACGAGGTCGCGACCGGCAATCTCGACGTTGCCGTGCCGGTTCGGCCCTCCGACGGCGACGTCGCCTCGCTCGGCGACACCTTCAACAAGATGCTGCTGGAACTGAAATCGCAGCGTAACGAGATTCTGTCCGCCAAGGATTTGATCGACGAGCGGCGGCGTTTTTCGGAAGCCGTGCTTGCCGGTGTCACCGCCGGCGTTATCGGCGTCGATCCGTATGGCATCGTCACCATCGTCAACCGCTCGGCCGAAACGATGCTGGCCATATCCGCCACCGCCGCACTCGGGCAAAACCTCTCCGCCGTGCTGCCGCATGTCGGCCGCGTCTTCGAGATCGGCCGCAAGTCGGGCAAGCCTGTCCATCGCGAACAGGTGACCTTCTATCGCGCCGGTGCGGAGCGCACCTTCAACGTGCAGATCACGGTCGAGGCCGGCGACGACGGTTCGGAGGAGAAATCCTATGTCGTGACGGTGGACGACATCACCGATCTGGTCCAGGCGCAGCGTTCCTCGGCCTGGGCGGATGTGGCGCGGCGCATCGCCCACGAGATCAAGAACCCGCTGACGCCGATCCAGCTTTCGGCCGAGCGCATCAAGCGCCGCTACGGCAAGGTCATCACCGAAGACCGCGAGGTTTTCGATCAGTGCACCGATACGATCATCAGGCAAGTGGAGGACATCGGCCGCATGGTCGACGAGTTCTCCGCTTTCGCACGCATGCCCAAGCCCGAAATGAAGGCCCTCGATTTGCGCGAATCGTTGCGCGAAGCCTCGTTCCTCGTCGAGGTGAGCCGCTCCGATATCACCTTCGAGCGCGTATTCGGCAACGAACCGCTCAAAGGCACGTTCGACAGCCGCCTGATGGCGCAGGCCTTTGGCAACGTCATCAAGAACGCAGCCGAGGCGATTGACGGACTTGATCAAAAGGACCGCTCGCACGGCATAATCCGGATTCAAGCCGGGCGCCAGGATGGTACGATTCGCATCGATGTCATCGACAACGGCAAGGGCTTGCCGCGCGAGAACCGCCAGCGATTGCTCGAGCCTTACATGACGACACGCGAGAAGGGCACCGGGCTCGGCCTCGCTATCGTCAAGAAGATAGTGGAGGACCATGGCGGCCGGCTCGAATTGAATGACGCGCCGGCGGATTTCCACGACGGGCGAGGCGCGATGATCAGCATCATCCTGCCGCTCGCCGCCACCGTGCCCTCGCGCGGCGAAGGCAGGACGGAACCCGAAAGAGAAACTGAAAAGGTCGGTAATGGCGTCTGACATTCTCATCGTCGATGACGAGGAAGACATCCGCGAGCTTGTCGCCGGTATCCTGAGCGACGAAGGTCACGAAACCCGCACGGCATTCGATGCCGACAGCGCCCTGGCGGCGATCGCCGACCGGGCGCCGAGGCTGATTTTCCTCGACATCTGGCTGCAAGGCTCGCGCCTGGACGGGCTGGCGCTGCTGGACGAGATCAAGACGATGCATCCGAGCCTGCCGGTGGTGATGATCTCGGGCCACGGCAACATCGAGACCGCGGTCTCGGCAATCCGCCGCGGCGCCTATGACTTCATCGAAAAACCGTTCAAGGCCGACAGGCTGATCCTCATCGCCGAACGTGCGATTGAAACCTCGAAGCTGAGACGCGAGGTTTCGGATCTCAAGCTGCGCAGCGGCGAGACCTTCGACCTGATCGGCATGTCGTCGGCGATGAGTCAGTTGCGCCAGACCATCGAGCGCGTCGCGCCGACCAACAGCCGCGTCATGATCATCGGCCCCTCCGGCTCGGGCAAGGAACTCGCGGCGCGCGCCATCCACACGCTGTCGGCGCGCAAGGGCGCCCCGTTTGTCACGCTGAGCGCCGCCAACATCACGCCCGAACGCATGGAGGTCGAGCTGTTCGGCACCGAATCAAACGGTGTCGAACGCAAGGTCGGCGCGCTTGAGGAAGCCCATCGCGGCATTCTCTACATCGACGAAGTGGCCGACATGCCGCGCGAAACGCAAAACAAGATCTTGCGCGTGCTGGTCGAGCAGCAGTTCGAGCGGGTAGGGGGCACCAAACGGGTCAAGGTCGATGTCCGCATCATTTCGTCGACGTCGCAGAACCTGGAGGCGATGATCGCCGACGGTCGTTTCCGCGAGGATCTCTATCACCGCCTGGCGGTGGTTCCGGTCATGGTGCCGGGATTGGCCGAGCGGCGTGAGGACATCCCCTATCTTGTCGACAATTTCATGAAGCAGATCGCCCGCCAGGCCGGCATCCGGCCGCGGCGCATCGGCGACGACGCGCTGGCGGTGCTGCAGGCGCACAACTGGCCAGGCAACGTTCGCCAGTTGCGCAACAACGTCGAGCGGCTGATGATCCTGGCGCGCGGCGACGATATCGACGCACCGATCACCGCCGATCTCTTGCCTGCCGAGATCGGCGATGTCATGCCGCGCACGCCAAACCAATCCGATCAGCACATCATGGCACTGCCGTTGCGTGAAGCGCGCGAACAGTTCGAGAAGGACTATCTGATCGCCCAGATCAACCGTTTTGGCGGCAACATCTCGAAGACGGCCGAGTTCATCGGCATGGAGCGCTCGGCGCTTCACCGGAAGCTGAAGTCGCTGGGCGTCTGACAGCCAATCCGGTCGTGGCCTACGCAATTATCGGTTACGGCGGCGGCGGAATCGCATAAGAAACGCTGCCGCACGTCTTTCGGGACGCGCAACGGACGCTGTAGCATTTTGTTTTTTGCGCATGGTCTTCCCCGAAAAATGGATTCCGATTTTCGGGGGCCATGCGCTGACTTCTTCAGGGGTGACCCATGCCGCGCATTGCCTATGTGAACGGGCGCTATGTCGCTCACGCCGACGCTTTCGTGCATATCGAGGACCGTGGCTATCAGTTCGCCGACGGTGTCTACGAGGTCTGCGAGGTGGCGCGCGGCTTCATCGTCGATATGCCTCGCCATCTCGGACGGCTGAACCGCTCGCTGACCGAATTGTCGATCGACTGGCCGGTCACGCCGGGCGTGTTGCCGATTATCCTGCGCGAGGTGGTCCGCCGCAACCATGTCGCCGATGGCCTGGTCTATCTTCAGGTGACGCGCGGCGTCGCCAGCCGTGATTTTGTTTTCCCGGCGGGCACGAAGCCGTCGCTGGTGGTTACCGCCAGGAAAGCCGACCCCGCTGCTGCCACCAGGAGGGCCGAAAGCGGAATCAAGGTCATCACCGTGCCGGAGAACCGTTGGGACCGGGTCGACATCAAGTCGGTCGGCCTGCTGCCAAACGTGCTCGCCAAGCAGAAGGCCAAGGAAGCTGGCGCCCAGGAAGCCTGGTTCATCGATGCCGACGGCACCGTCAAGGAAGGTGGGTCGTCGAACGCCTGGATCGTCACCAGGGACGGCGTGCTGGTGACGCGTCCGGCCGAGCACGGCATCCTGCGCGGCATCACCCGCACCACGCTGTTCGAAGTGGCCGCCAAGCTCGGCCTGACGATCGAGGAGCGGGGCTTTTCGGTCGCCGAAGCCAAGGCCGCGCGCGAGGTTTTCATCAGCTCCGCGACCACAATCGCCATGCCGATCGTGGCGATCGACGGTGCTCCGGTCGCCAACGGCCATCCGGGCTCGATAACACTTTCCTTGCGGCACGCCTTTTTTGACGTTGCGGAAAAAAGTCCAGCCTGATAACCGCACAGGTGGAATGAACATCAATATATCTCGTTCTGCTTGTCGTTATTGACGGCAAGACGGTGTTTGCGCGCTTGACATGTGCCAGTTAATTTGGCGCATTGGCCTGCAAACCGAAGGGGATCGGCGAAAGACAAGAACAATGGCGGAACGATCGCAAAATCTTCAGGACCTGTTCCTGAATTCAGTTCGCAAAAGCAAAAACCCACTCACCATCTTCCTCATCAACGGCGTGAAGCTGACCGGTGTGGTCACTTCCTTCGACAATTTCTGTGTTCTGCTGCGTCGAGACGGCCACTCCCAGCTCGTCTACAAGCACGCCATTTCCACGATCATGCCGAGCCAGCCGGTTCAGATGTTCGATGGCGAGGAAAGCCAGGGCGCCTGATTGGCACGTAAGAAAGACGCGGATCGCAGCGTTCGCGAAAAACCAGCATATCAGCCGGGGGCGGAGGCCGAAGGCCCGACCCGCGCCGTGGTCATCGTGCCGGTGCTTACCCGCCAGCCGCGCGGCGACGAAGACACCAATCGCCCGCGCCTGACGCGTTCTGCCGAGGCCCGCCACGACGAGGCGGTCGGCCTTGCCCAAGCCATAAACCTCGACCCGATCCATACCGCTGTTGTGACCGTCAACGATCCCCGGCCTGCAACCCTGCTCGGCAGCGGCAAGGTCGCGGAGTTCGCCGAGATCGTCAAAGAGGGCCGTGCCGAACTGGTCATTGTCGACCATCCGCTGACGCCGGTGCAGCAGCGCAACCTGGAGAAGGAATTGAACGCCAAGGTGCTGGATCGCACCGGCCTGATCCTGGAAATTTTCGGCGAGCGTGCGCGGACCAAGGAAGGCACGCTGCAGGTCGATCTGGCGCACCTGAACTATCAGAAGGGCCGGCTGGTGCGAAGCTGGACTCACCTCGAGCGCCAACGCGGCGGTGCCGGTTTCCTCGGCGGCCCTGGCGAAACGCAGATCGAGTCGGACCGCCGTGTCCTACAGGACAAGATCAACAAGCTCAAGCACGAGCTGGAAACAGTGCGACGCACCCGTGACCTGCACCGCGCCAAGCGCAAGAAGGTGCCGTTCCCGGTCGTGGCCATTGTCGGCTATACCAACGCCGGCAAGTCGACGCTGTTCAACAGGCTGACCGGAGCTGGGGTGCTGGCCGAGGACATGCTGTTCGCCACGCTCGACCCGACACTGCGTCGGGTGCGGCTGCCGCACGGCACGCCGGTCATCCTTTCGGACACCGTCGGTTTCATTTCGGACCTGCCGACGCATCTGATCGCCGCCTTCCGGGCAACGCTCGAAGAGGTGGTCGAGGCCGATCTCGTCATCCATTTGCGCGATATTTCGGATCCCGACACGGCCGCCCAGGCCGAGGATGTCGAGCGCATCCTCGCCGATCTCGGCGTCGATGCCGGCGACGGCAGGCGCGTCATCGAAGTGTGGAACAAGATCGACCGGCTCGATGAGGGCAACCGGGAGCGGTTGCTCGCCGACGGGATCGACGGCAGCAAGGCACCGCCGATTGCCATATCGGCCGCCACCGGCGAGGGCATCGATGTGCTGAAGGCGATCATCGAGACACGAGTTTCAGGCGAACTGGAAACGCAGACCGTCACGCTCAAGCCTGACCAGCTTGGGTTCGTCGACTGGCTCTACCGCAATGGCGACGTGGTCTCGCGCACCGACAATGAAGATGGCGGTATAACCGTGTCGCTCAAAGCGACACGAAGCGCACACGAAGATATAGAAACCAGATTGCACCGTAAAAACAACGGGTAATTTCTGTTACTTCGCGCTTTTAGCTTGCTGCCAAAGCGCCTCCATCTCGTCGAGCGTCGCCTTTTCCAGGGTGTTTCCGGACCTTTCCAGCGCGTGCTCGACATAGTGGAACCGCGAGCGGAATTTCTCGTTGGTGCCGCTGAGCGCCGCTTCGGAATCAACCTTGAGATGACGCCCGAGATTGACGACGGCAAATAGCATGTCGCCGAACTCTTCCTTGATCGAAGCCGTATCGCCCTTGGCAAGGGCCTGGCGCAACTCGCCGATCTCTTCCTCGATCTTGTCGAGGATCGGCGTGGCCTCGCTCCAGTCGAAGCCGACGCGGGCCGCTTTTTCCTGCAGCTTGAGCGCCCGCGTCAAAGCCGGCAGGGCGACCGGTACGCTGTCCAGAAAACCCTTGCCATGATCCTCCGGATCGTGCCCGCGGGCGAGGCGGGCATTTCGCTTTTCGGCTTTTTCCTCGGCCTTGATCTTCTCCCACATGCCCTTGGCCATGCCGGCGCTGCGCGCCTCATCGTCGCCGAAGACATGCGGATGGCGGCGGATCATTTTTGTGGTGATGGCCTGGACCACGTCGCCAAAGGCGAATTCACCGGCCTCCTCGGCCATCTGCGCATGGTAGACGACCTGCAGCAGAAGGTCGCCGAGCTCGTCGCGCAGATCGTCCAGGTCGCCACGCGCGATGGCGTCCGCCACCTCGTAGGCTTCCTCGATCGTGTAGGGCGCGATGCTCGAGAAATCCTGCTCGACGTCCCACGGGCAGCCGGTTTCCGGCGCCCGCAGCGCCGCCATGATCTCGATCAGCCGGGAAATGTCTTTCGAGGGTTTCATCGGTCGCATGCTAGCCTGCGTCCAACGGTGTAGCCAACGCCGTCGGCAGGCGAGGGGCGATTGTCCACAGCGCTGCTGCTCAAAACCTCAGTCGAGCACAGAGACGATCGCCTCGGCGAGCGCGTCCATGCCGTCCTCCGGCAGGCCGGCGACATTGATGCGGCTGTCGCCGACCATATAGACGCCGTGCTCGGCGCGCAGCCGCTCGACCTGCGCTTCGGACAGGCCAAGCCGGGAAAACATGCCGCGATGGCTGGCGACGAAATCGAAGCGATCGGAATTGGACTGCCGCCGCAGCGCTTCGGCGAACTGCACCCGAAGCCGCAGCATGCGCAGGCGCATCTCCTCGAGCTCCGCTTCCCAGTCGGCGCGCAGCGTGGCGTCTTCAAGCACGATGCGCACCGCGGCCGCGCCGTGGTCCGGCGGCATCGAGTACATGGCGCGCGCCGCCGACAGCATCTGGCTCATTGCGACATCCGCCTGCGCCCTGTCTTTTGCCAGGATCATCGCCGCGCCGACGCGGTCACGATACACGGCAAAGTTTTTCGAGCAGCTCGAGGCAACGACCATTTCCGGGGCTTTTGCTGCCAGCAGGCGCAAGCCGGCGGCGTCAGCGTCAAGGCCCTCGCCAAACCCCTGATAGGCAATGTCGACAAAGGGCAGCAGGCCGTGCTCGACGACGAGGTCTGCTATTTCAGCCCACTGCGCGATGTCCAGATTGGCGCCTGTCGGATTGTGGCAGCAACCATGCAGCAGCACCACGTCGCCGCTCCTGGCGGTCGCCAGCGCGCTCATCATGTCCGCGAAGCGAACAGCACCTGAGGCTGCGTCGAAATAGGGATATTCGCGTATCTGCAGGCCGGCGGCGCGCATCACCGGCATGTGGTTCGGCCAGGTCGGATCCGACAACCAGATCGTCGCGTCGGATCGCGTCCTCTTGAGCAGCTCGGCCACCAGCCGCAGCGCGCCCGAGCCGCCGGGCGCCTGAGCCGCACGGATGCGCGAAAACTCGGCCGCAGGGCCAAAAACCAGCCTCGCCATCGCCGTGTTGAAGTCGGTATCGCCGGCAAGGCCGAGATAGGTCTTGGTGTCCTGGCTCTGCAGCAATCGTTTTTCGGCTTCGCGCACGGCGCGCATCACCGGCGTCTTGCCATCGCGATCCTTGTAGACGCCAACGCCGAGGTCGACCTTGCCGGGGCGGGGATCGGCACGATAGAGGCCGATCAAGGCGAGGATCTTGTCGGCTGGGGCAGGCTGGAGGTTTTCGAACATCGGCGCGGCTCCGTTGGCGGCGGAGTGATACGCAAATCGGCTGTGCTGCGCCAGCGGTTTTCATTTGCGCCAGGCTGAAAACCGCCAACCGGGAGACTGGACACAGGAATCCAAAGCGTGGCCTGGAGGCGAGGCTCGCACCGGGGAAAGGCCTTGAACGCACGGCGCGTCGCGCCGTTCCATCATGCCGGTTTGAGGGCAGCAGACGGCAAGGCGGCTCCAGATTGCCGCTTCTTGCCGCCCCAACCGATCCGCGGCAACCATTCGAGGTAGTAGGCGAAGCCGAACTGCAGCGCGATGCCTGTCGAGATCAGGATCGCGTCGTAGAGGAGGCCGCCCGGGCTGACGACCTTCATGACCTGCGCGATCATGGCGAGGATCGTTCCGGCGATGAAGACCGGCAGCGAATGCTTGCCGAGAACCGCGAGCGGGTGTCCGGGCCTCGTCTTCGCCAGGTTGGAAAGCGCCGGGATTGCCACGATCAGATAGGCGATCGCCAGAATGTGCATGAGGCGCGACAGCGACAGGAACGTCTTGTCGAAGCCAGTCAGCACAGTAGGCAGGCCGGAGGCCGTCTCGATGCCCCAAAGCGGCAACCGCACCCAGATCAGCGCGCCGACCAGATACAGGACTGCCGCGCTCGCCATCATCCAGTTGAAGCGGATTTCGCCGCCGCGCTTGATATGCAGCATGCCGGCGATGCCGATGACGAAGAGAAACTGCCAGGAGAGCGGGTTCAGGAACCAGAAGCCGTCGCCGGGAAAATTTGAAGGCGCGATCTGGAAAACGCCGACGATGAGCCAGAGGAGAGCGGACGCAGCGAGCATCAGGCGCAGGCTGAAAGTGCCGATCCACAGGAAAACCGGCATCATCAGAAGTACGACGGCATACATGGAAAGAATGTTGTTATAGCCGATCTGATGCCCGAGCGCCGCGATGCCGAGCAGCGCTTCCGGCGTGTCCTCAATGATCATCTGGATGTTGATCAGCTTCAAAAGATCGGGCCGCGAGAAATGCAATGCAGCCGCCGAGAAGATCGCCAGCGTCGCGACAGTGGTCATGACGTGGGTGACATAGAGGACACCGGCACGCCGCCAGGCCTTCAGGGTGATGAGCAACCGATTCCCCGGCTGGAACTTCAGTCCGTAGGCGAGCCCAACGGCAATCCCCGAAATCAGTACGAATGCTTCGGCCGAATCGGAAAAGCCGAAGTTCTTGTGCGTGACATACTCGAAGATCGTCCCCGGCACGTGGTTGACGAAGATCGTCAGCAGCGCTAGCGCGCGGAAGACATCGATGCGGGTATCCCGCTGGGCTGGCACATTGCCTGTCATGTCGGGGCTTGTCATGTCGGGTCGATAATTCGTTGAACAAAAGCGGGCCCAAAGCGCCGTCGGCGAAGGGAAGATTCGGCGGTGAATGTTTCCTGCCTATAACTCGCAAGTGCCCCGAAAAAGATGACACTTTCGCGATTTTTCGCGTCACAAATTAATTCAGGGATAAACATCGAAATCCCCGGTGGCGCTAAAACCGCGCGGCGAATTGAGGCGGCTGCGGGGAGGGCCGCTCGTTCCCGGACAAGGAAGCCGTACGCGCGCTGGTGGCGTTGTACCGGCTGTGCCTGACATCCCGGATCGCAAAAAACTCAAAAAACTCAAAGAGCGGGATTAAAAGCCTGCCATGCTCCGTAAACAGGACGTGAGAGGGTCGATGCCACGCTTCGATATCGTAGGACAGCTTGGTTCTTTGCGACGCTACGCGCGTTCTCTGACGCGCGACAGCGCGGAAGCAGAGGATCTTGTGCATGACGCGCTGGTGCGTGCCTATGAGCGGCGCGGCACCTTTCGATCCGGCGGAAACCTGCGCGCATGGCTGCTGTCGATCGTCCACAACGCTTTCATTGACGGCTTGCGGTCCCGCAAATCCGAAGCGGCGCGGGTCGAGCAGGCCGGATATCTTGCCGACGCCAGCATGCAGGCACCCCAGGAGCATTCCGTCCGCCTGGCACAGGTACGCGAAGCTTTTTTCAATTTGCCGGATGAGCAGCGTTCGGCGCTGCATCTCGTCGCCATCGAGGGACTTACCTACAGCCAGGCGGCCGAGGCCAGCGGCGTGCCGCTGGGAACGCTGATGTCGCGCATCGGCAGGGCGCGCGCAGCGCTTCGCGAGATGGAGGACAAATTGCCGCCACATGCGAAAAGCCACCTCAAGATCGTGGGAGGCCCGTGATGTCCATGATGAGCGAACTGCGCGACCCGGTGACCGATGCCGATCTCGACGCCTATGTCGACGACCAGCTGGACGTTGCCCGCCGCATTGAGGTCGAGGCGTTCCTTTCCGCCCGTCCGGAGGCTGCCGCCCGCGTCATGTCCGACCTCAGGACGCGCGACGAACTGCGCGTGGCGCTTGCCGGATGCAAGGGCATGGCGCGGCCGGCGACGGCTGATGCGGCACGGCGGCTGGAACGGGGACTGGCTCGAGGGCGCGCCTTGCGCACGTTGCAGCGGGCTGCGGCGGTCGCAGTCCTGCTGGCTGCGGGCTGGTTGGCCAACGGGATCGTCGGGCCGATATCGGTGACGAAAGTCGTCGCCTCGACCCAGCCGCCCGTCTATCTGGAAGAGGCGATCCGGGCACACAGGACGACGATCATACGGGAGGCGATGTCATCCCAGCCCGAAGCGCCGGATTATGATGCGGACGAAATCCGCGCCGCCACGGCGATCGTCATGCCGTCGCTGCCGAAGGACTGGAAAGTCCGTGACGTCCAGATCTATCCATCGCAGTTCGGCCCGAGCGTCGAGATGGCTGTCGAAACAACAGACCTGGGACTGGTCTCGCTGTTCGCGATCAGGCCCGGAACGTTCGACGTCGTCCAGCCGACCGTCGCCCCGTCGGGCGAAATTTCCTCGGCCTATTTCCAGATCGGCGAAGTTGCTTACGCAGTCGTCGCCCGAAGCGGTGTCCGCGATCTCGATCGCACCGCAGAAACGCTCGCCAACACGCTTTACTGACCTTCACAAAGGAGAAGCCGCATGAACACCCCCAATCTAGGTTACCGCACCGGCGTCGGAGCCCAAACCGGCGCCGTCTATGACGAGGGCCTGCGCCAGCACATGCTGCGCGTCTACAACTACATGGGAATTGGCCTCGTCGTTACCGGCGTGATCGCCTTCGTCGTGGCTTCGACGCCAGCCCTCTACGTGCCGATCTTTTCCACTCCGTTGAAGTGGGTGGTGATGCTGGCGCCGCTCGCCTTCGTGCTGTTGTTCTCGTTCCGGATACAGACGATGTCCGCAGCCGGCGCTCAGGCGATGTTCTGGGCATTCTGTGCGGTCATGGGCCTGTCGCTGGCCTCCGTGTTCCTGGTGTTCACCGGGACCAGCATCGCGCGCACCTTCTTCATCGCCGCCACCATGTTCGGCGCGACCAGCCTTTACGGCTATACGACCAAACGCGACCTGACCCAGTTCTCGTCCTTCCTGATCATGGGTCTGATCGGCGTGGTGATCGCCAGCATCGTCAACATCTTCCTCGGCTCGACCGCGCTCCAGTTCGCTATCTCGGTGATCGGCATCGCCGTGTTCATCGGTCTCACCGCCTGGGATACCCAGACGATCAAGGAGCAGTTTGCGGAAAATTTTGGTGCTGAATCGCAGCAGAAGCTCGCCGTCTTCGGGGCATTCTCACTCTATCTGAACTTCATCAACATCTTCCAGCTGCTGTTGAACTTCACCGGCGAGCGCGAATAGCCGCGTCAAATCCATGCATGTCGCGGCAGCATTTTTGCAGCAGCGACATGCATGAACAGAGACTTGGAAAACGCGCCGCGAAAATCTCTCGGGACGTGGCGCGACTGGATATCGGAGTTGCTTCCCATGGACAGGAACGACCAGCAGGCGATCGCCACTCTTTTCGAGAAACTTGGCAACGTCGAGCGGCAGACGCCGCCACGCGACCCCGAAGCGGAACGCTTTATCAACGATCAGATTGCCCGGCAGCCCGGCGCGCCATACTACATGGCGCAGACGATCATTGTTCAGGAATAGGTGCTGAACGCGGCGCAGTCCCGCATCGAAGACCTGGAGCAACAGGCACAGCAGTCTGCCGGCAGCGGATTGCTTGGCGGGCTCTTCGGCGGCGGCGCTCGGGTTCGGTCCCGCGGGTCGGGCGCACCGCTGCCGCTGCGCCGCAGGAGCCGCTTTCTGGCAATGATCAACAAAGGGCAGGCGGCGGTTTCCTCGCCGGAGCCGCGCAGACTGCAATGGGCGTGGCCGGCGGCGTGCTTCTCGGCAACGCCATCACCGGCATGTTTGGCGGAAGCCAAGCGCAGGCAACCGAGCTGGCGGCGTCACAGGCAGAGGAGGGCGGTTCCGACCAGG
This sequence comes from Mesorhizobium sp. WSM4837, assembly GCF_055811435.1. NCBI lineage: Bacteria > Pseudomonadati > Pseudomonadota > Alphaproteobacteria > Hyphomicrobiales > Phyllobacteriaceae > Mesorhizobium > Mesorhizobium sp. WSM4837. The sequence continues at coordinate 17,385 of NZ_JBVVQE010000049.1, read as the reverse complement.
CAGACGATGCCGGCTCCGATGGCGGTGGCGATTTCGGCGATATTGACTTCTGACAAGGAGCGGCAAGCGCGCAGGGCGGTCTGAGCAGGAATTCCCGGCGTTGGTTTTGAGTGTCTGGCAACGACAACGCGAAGGGCAGGGTGCGGCCCTAAGCCGCCATGTCATCAACCTAAAAGTAAATGATGTAGTGCATTCACAGCGGCAGGGCGATGACGACTTGGGGCCGGATATACGATGGGTGATTTGCTCCAATTTCTCGGTGACATGCTGGGTAACTTGATATCGGGCAATCGTTCGAAGTCGAAATTTATGCGATGGTTAGAACGCGCCGTCATTGCAATTGTAGTGGGCCTGATCCCGCTTGTGCTTTATCGGATGTACTCGTGATGATGACCGCAGTCGGTGCCTTTCAGACGTTCATTAGATTGCGCGAGAGGTTTAAGGATCTCAGAAGCAGTCGCTATTTTGGCTATCTAGCCGTTCATGTAGTGCAGGGAGGCGCGCGTGCTCTGCGTCGTAAGAGCCGACGCATTCTTCGGCCAGGACCAACCCGGAAATCCCGTTGATAGGCGTCCACCGCAGCCATGCGGATGCAGGCGTGCGTATTGACGCCGCATAACACCAATTCACCGACGCCCAATTCCGCCAGTAGCTCGTCAAGCCCGGCAAACGCATTACCTCAGGGGGCGTCGCTTTCGTGGCAACAATTTCATCTGGGCTTGACAGATGGCGATCGCTCCTCTATCTACCGACTAGTAGGTAGGTTAGAGAGTCAAAGTTCATGCTGGCGGGACAATCCGATTGAACACCTGGAACGAAAGACTGGGCGCGCTGGTCAAGCGGGTCGGCGGATTGGCAAAAGCGACCCCGCCGGTTACGAGCGCCTTCCATAAGGTGGAGGCCGCGACGCGAGAGAGGGGCCTATGTCTATTCCTCCCGCGCGCTCGAAGCCTGTGAGCAGCTTTGATCGAGCGATCGGCTGGCTGCGCGACGACCGGTAAGGTGAAGCAATGGACGGCACGCGGCAAGAGGCGATGCGGATGGAAAGACCATGGCAATCGGAACACGTGATGCGCTGATAAAGACCGCGGAGGGTCTGATACGTACCAAAGGGTATGCGGCCTTCAGTTATGCGGATCTGGCCAAAACGGTGGGCATCAGCAAGCCGACAATCCACCATCATTTCCCCGCCAAGGAGGATCTCGGGACCGCCATCGTCGAAGCCTATATTGATCGGGTCCGGCGTGATTTCGATCGGATCGAGGCCGAGAACGGTGGCGTCATCGCACGTCTCGAAGCCTTCTTTACAATGTTCCGGAAGAGCACCGAGAGCGGGTTTTTGCCCTTGTGTGGTGCGCTGGCCGCGGAAATGTCGGCGCTCCCGGCTGGGCTGCAAAAGATGACCAAACGCTTCTTCGACATTCAGCTCAAGTGGCTGAGCGGGATCATCGAGCAGGGAATAGGCCGCGGCGAAATTCCGCTCGGGTGCGGCGCCAGGCAGAAGGCCTTCATGCTGTTAAGTTTGCTGGAGGGTTCCAGCTTCATCGACTGGGCAACCAAAGACGGCGATGTCATCGACGACGGCATCATCCGCCTCATCATAGAAGGCACCTGAGAACGGCCACGCGGTCGGGCCCCGGGCGTTCGGTGAACCGTGGCGGCATCCATTTCCCTTGAGAGCCAACCAACTAGTCGGGTTGGAGCGGCAACGACAAAGTCTGTGGTGACCATAAAGGAAAGACGGTCTTGAAAACAGTTAACGTGCAGGTTTGGGCGGACTTCGTATGTCCGTGGTGACGCGGCGATCGAGATGCCTGCGGCGATGGACATCGCAGACGGCGCTGCCTGCAGCGCCGCCGGGTGCACCGGATAGTCGCCCGCACCGCCGGTCCGACCAGTTCCGGCCTTCACACATCTCGCGACCTAACAAGGCGCCTGGGGTCGATCTTCTTCCACCATCACTCCACATCCAGAAACAAGGACATCTCACATGACTGACAATCCCAATAGCATCGACCCCAATGGCATCGATGTTGCGGCCCTGCAGCAGTTCGCAATGGGGGTCGCCGAAGACTCGTCGAAGCGCAGCGCGCGGTTCAACGTCAAGACGAAGTGGGCCGGCCAGACCCGCTCCGTCGCGACCGTCAGCCACTATTCGCTGGGCGGTTTGGAGCATCAGCGCAACTTCGAGATCGCCGCGGACGAGCCGACCGAACTGCTCGGCCAGAATTCGGCGCCCAATCCCCAGGAGCTGCTGATGGCGGCGCTTAATGCCTGCCTGACCGTCGGTTACGTCGTCAATGCCGCGGCGATGGGCATCACCGTACACAGCCTCGAGATCGAGACCGATGGCGAACTCGACCTTCGCGGTTTCCTCGGGCTCGATGAGAGCGTCAATCCCGGCTACGACGAGGTCAGCTACGTCGTTCGCTTGACGACCGACGCTTCGCGCGACCGGCTGGAAGAACTTCACGCCGTCGTCACCAGGACATCGGTCAACCTGGCGAACTTCTCAAAGGCGATCCGGATGGTCTCGAAGCTGGAGATCGTCGAGGCCTAGGTCCCTCCAAGCCAACCTTCCTGTCGACACCGGGCGCCCGCAACTACCATGAGCAAGCTATTCACCTCCTGCGGCCTGTCGGGCGCCACCCTTGCCAATCGCGTCGTCATTGGCCGTCCAATGTCGGCCGGCCCTCCCAACATGATGGCGGCAATGCCGTCGCTCGCAGTCCTGTTGATACTGGCGCACCCATGACCTTCGACTTCGACCGCATCATTCCACGCACCGCGACCAACGCCGTGGCCGAGGACGGTTTCGAGAACTATCTGTTCGGCGGCGACGCCGATTTGAAGTTGCCAGTCCCTCGATCTGAATTGATCTCGATGTGGGTCGCGGACATGCAGTTCCCCGCGCCGCAAGCTGCCCTCGATGCAATGACGGAACGGCTGGCGCACCCGATCTTCGGGTACACGATGAACATGGGCGGCGAACTCTACGACGCGTTCCATGCCTGGTGCGTCGAGCGATACGACTGGCGCTTCGAACGCGAGGCCTTGCAGGTGTCGCTGGGCGTTATCCCGGCGCTCTATGCGCTTGCGGAGTATCTTTGCGCGCCAGGGGACAAAATTCTGACCCTGACGCCCGCCTATGGCTATTTCCAGCGCGCAGCCGTTCAGACCGGCCATGAACTGGTGTCATCCGCGCTCGTCTTGAAGGATGGGCTTTATGAAATCGACTTCGTCGATTTCGAGGCGAAGGTGAAGGACCCGTCTGTCACGCTGTTCTTCCTGTGCCACCCACACAATCCAACCGGCCGTGCCTGGACGGAGCACGAACTGCGCCGTGTGGGCGAATTCTGCTTCGCCAATGGCGTTCGTGTGGTGTCGGACGAAATTCACGCCGATTTGTTGCGTCGGGGCAAACGGCACCTCCCGCTGGCGAAGCTGTTTCCGGACAGCAAGGACATCGTCACCTGTATGGCGGTCAGCAAGACGTTCAACCTCGCTGGACTGATGCTCGCGACCGTCATCATCCCGGATCCGTCGCTTCGCGCGCAGTGGCGCGAGCGGCACTATCCGTTCGTCAATCCGATCAGCCTTGCCGCGGCGGTCGCGGTTTACACCGAGGGAGGTGCGTGGCTGGACGCGCTACGCACCTATCTCGACGAAAACTTTCGGATGGTTGCGGCCTTCCTTGGCCAACATCTGCAACAAGCCCGCTTCAAGATCCCCGATGCGACCTATCTCGCCTGGGTCGACTTGTCGGCCTATTTCCCACGGCCGATCAACCTGACGCGCTTCTTCCTGGAAAAAGCAGGCGTCGTACTGGAAGGCGGTGAGATGTTCGTGTCGAACGGTGGCTGCCATGTTCGCCTCAACATCGCATGCCCACGGCCAGTGCTGTCGAGCGCCCTCATGCATATACATCAGGCGCTTGCGGGGCGAGGGACCCAACCAATCAACGCGGATGCAAGGCCGCTGCGGTAACCCCGAAGATCGCTTCGGCGGAAGTTTCGGTTTTTGCCGACAGAGCGGAAGGCACCGCCTGTTCGGCTGGGGGCCTTGTGCTCGGCCTCAGTCGCCGCATGCATGGTGGTCGGGATGTCGCCGGCGTCGATGCAGCAGACCGCTTGCCGTGCCGGGATAGGTGCTGCCGTGACCGGCTCCGAAGATCACCGCACGGGCGTGTGGCCATTGGCGAGACGATCGGGGAAGCCGAGAAAGGGATGCGAGGCGGTCATTTTGATGGTCTTGAGGATTTCGGTGCTGTAGGGGACGAAATCCTACGCTAAGCCGATCGACGCAAAAATCAGAGAGGCTTTCCGTCGGTTCACGCTGAGAATTCCACCCATCAGAAAGTCGCATAAGATAGATTATGGAACTGATGTGCGTTGTGATTGCGTTGCTTTTCGGCCCAACCGCAGTTCCTTGTTTCCTTTGGAACCAGCGGAACTGCGGTTGATGGCGTTGCGCCTCCTGCGACGCACACAAGTTCCTACGCCGCCTGTGGCACGCAGGCCTCGCAGATCGCCGCGACGTGCCGGTGGTCGGTGCCGCAGCAACCGCCCAGGATGCGCATCGTCGGAAACGAAGCTGTCAGCCTGCTGTAGCGCCGCCCGAGATCGTCCGGGTCGCCCGCGTCGAGCGTTTCCGATTCATCCAGTTCGGCATGGCTTTTGGTTGAAGCGTTCGCCTTCACGCCATAGACGCGATCGAGCCAGCGCTCGCCCTTGTTCAGCGCCTGCATGAAATGCGTCGGATGGGCGCAGTTGATCATATAGTAGGCCGGCGCACCGTCTGTCGCGTCGTCGACCCTGTCGATCGCCTCGCCGAGCGCCATGCCGGTCACCAGCTTGCCGTCCGTCTCCACGGTGAACGAGATCATGCACGGCATGGCATGCGCCTTGGCAGCCCGCGCCACGCCGATTGCCTCGTGGAAATTGGTGAGCGTATAGGCCGCAACCATGTCGGCCTCGGTCCGCGCGAAACTCTCGATCTGCGCCGCGTGATAGGCTTCCGCCTCGCTGGCGTCCATCTTGCCGGCTTTGTAGCCGTCGCCGCGCGGCCCGATCGCGCCGCTGATGACGCACTGCGTTTCGGCGGTCTCGAACTCATTGCGCAGGTCGAGAAGAAGCTCGATCGAGGCCTCGTTGACGGCCCGCAACGCTTCCGGCCCGTAGCCGAGCAAGGTTCCCCAATCGGGGTTGGCTCGCCACGTCGGCGTGTCGAGGATGAAGCCGGTCCCGCTTCTGCGCGCAATGGTCAGATAACGGACGAAATATTCCCTCAGCTTCTGCCGGCCTTCAGGCGTTGCCATCAGCGTGAATGAAGCAAAGTGCGGAAGGTCGAGGCCTTCGTGAAAGATGAGGGTCGTTTCCATGCCGCCATCGCTCAGGAATGTTCTGTTGGCGAGTTGCGGCAGATTCTGGCGGTACTTGGCCATGTTTGTCTCCAGTGGTAAGATGACACCGTGCCGCCCTGATGGCGGCCGGTTCGCAATAGGCAGGTTTTAGCAGTACGTGCCGCCGGTGCGGTAGAAGGCTTGTGGTCCGGTACTCCAACGAAGCGGAAACCGCAGCAATTACAGACGGACAGCCGCGCTGGGCCGGTCATATTGCTATCGGTGCCGATGGTGGCGGGTGTGAAAACCATACCGCCGGTACAGTAGATTTGAGGGCATTCGGTCATGCGCAAAGGTGCGGAAACGCGCGAACGCATTCTGGAGATCGCCGAGGCCTCGGTGCTCGCCAAGGGGTTCGGCGCGACGTCCATCGAGGAGGTGATCGCCGAAGCCGGCATCACCAAGAGCGGCTTCTTCTATCACTTCAAGGACAAGAACGAACTCGCCCGCGCCTTGATGCTGCGCTACGTCGAGGAGAACGACCGCATCTTCGACGATGTGTTTCACCGCGGCCGGCAATTGTCCGATGATCCGTTGCAGTCGTTCCTGATCACGCTCAAGCTGCTTGCCGAGCTGATGGGTGACTTGCCGAACGGCCACCCCGGCTGCCTGATCGCGACATTCACCTATCAGGAGCGCCTCTTCGACCGTACCGTTCGCGACATCGCCGCCGCCGCCGTCCGCTCCTGGAACGGGCGGTTTCGCGATGCGCTGAACGAGATCGCGGCCGTTTACCCTGCCCGCAAGGGCATGGACCTCGACGACGTCGCCATCATGTTCTCCTGTGTGATCGACGGCGGCATCATCATGTCGCGGGGGCTCGGCGACCCGCGTGTCCTCGAACGCCAGATCCTCGCCTTCCGCAACGTCATAAAGATGTTGTTCGCGCCGGCGGCGCCCGAAATCATGCAGCCGCCCACCGCCATCGCCGCCGAATAGAGTGCTCCGGTCGCACGTTGCGGCGCGCCGAGGTCCCATTGCCCGGCTGTTCGCCGCGCTGCGATATCCAGCGTGTTCGATTCAGACTGCCAGCGTCGCCACGACAGCCTGCGCTGCCTGGACCATCGCCTGTGGCTCGGCGGCGAACACCGCGTCGTGCGCGCCGGCCGCAGCCCAAACGCGATTGAAACCGAGCAGCGTTTCGTCGGCGAACGCCGGGATTGCAATCAGATGGCCGATCGGCGCCACGCCGCCGATGGCAAAGCCGGTCTCGTCGCGGATCTGCCGCGGATCGGCGCGCTTCAGCGGCTCGCCAGCCAGTGCGGCAGCCCTGGCCAGATCGAGCTGATTGGAGCCGGAAACCAGGAAGAGAAACAGCTTTCCGCTGGTTTCTCCCTGGAACACCAGGGACTTGACGATCTGGGCGACTGTGCAGCCGCATTGCGCGGCGGCTTGCTCGGCGGTGCGTGTCGAGGCGCCCATGCGCCTGATTTCGATGTCGAGGCCGGCATCGGCCCCTGCCCTGGTCACACGATCAATGCTTCCAGCCATGAAGAACCAAACCTATCATAATGATTCAAAAGGGATTTCTATCACCATGCCGTCATAGGCCGGGTCGACGTCGGCCGGCGTCTCGGCCATCACCGCAGCGTAGTCGAGCGGCACATGCATGTGCGTCAGAACGGCCTTTTGCGGCGCCAGTTTTTCGATCCAGCCGAGTGCCTGGCCGAGCGACAGATGGCTCGGATGCGGCCTGTATTGCAGCGCGTCGATGACCAGCACGTCCAGGTCGCGCAGTCGTTCGGCGGTGGCGTCGGGGAAATCACTGACATCGGGGCAATAGGCGAGGCCGCCGATGCGAAAACCAAGCGATATGATGTCGCCATGGATCTGCGGCAGCGGCTCGAGGGTGAGGGCACCCCCCTCGCCTTCGACCACCACCGGCCTGGCATGGTCGATGATATGAGGCTCGACGATAGGCGGATAGGAACTGCCTGGCGGTGTTTCAAAACAGTAGGCGAACGCTTCCCGTAACCGCAGCATGGTCAGCTGGTCGGCGTGGATATCGATCCGATGACGCTGCTCGAGCACGAAGCCGCGCAAATCGTCGATACCGTGGATATGGTCGGCATGCGGATGCGTATAGACGACCGCATCGATGCGCCTGACCGCCGCGAGCAGCATCTGCGCGCGAAAGTCCGGCCCGGTATCGATGACGACTGTGGTCCTGTCGCCGTTTGCCGCGATCCGCTCGATGAGCGCTGCGGTGCGCATGCGCCGGTTCCTCGGATTGGCCGGATCGCAATTGCCCCAGTCGCCGGTGATGCGCGGCGTGCCCGGCGATGAGCCGCAGCCGAGAATGGTGAGGCGCAGCCGGTCGCTCATGCGTCAGGCGCTCAGCGCGGTCGGGCGCGGCATCTTGCTGAACAGCCGGAAGAAATTGTCGGTGGTAATGGCAGCAATGTCGGCCTCGCTGACGCCGATCGTTTCGGCCAGCACCTTGGCCGTATGCGCGACATAGGCAGGCTCGTTGCGCTTGCCGCGAAACGGGATCGGCGCCAGGTACGGCGCGTCGGTTTCGACCAGCAGGCGGTCGTGTGGCACATCGGCGGCGATGGCGCGCAGCTCGGCCGAATTCTTGAAAGTCACGATGCCGGAAAAGGAAACATAGCCGCCGAGCGCCACGCCGATCTCGGCCAGCCTGCGCCCGGACGAAAAGCAGTGCAGGACGAAGGGAAAGGCGCCCTTCCCTGTTTCGTCCTCGAGGATATCAGCCATGTCGCTGTCGGCATCACGCGCATGGATGACCAGAGGCAGGCCCGTCTCGCGCGCTGCCGCGATGTGCGTGCGAAAGCCCTGAGCCTGCGCGTCGCGCGGCGCATGATCGTAGAAATAGTCGAGCCCGGCCTCGCCGATCGCCACCACTTTGCGATGCGCGGACAGCCGGGCAAGCGCCTCGACAGTCACGTCCAGTTCCTCGGCGGCGTTGTGCGGATGGGTGCCGACCGAGCAATAGACTTCGTCGAAAGATTCTGCGATCTCAAGCACTTGCTGAAATTTTTTCACACGCGTCGAGATCGTCACCATGCGACCGATTCCAGCGGCCAAGGCGCGGGCGACGATGGCCGTCCGCTCCTCAGCGAAATCCGGAAAGTCGAGATGGCAGTGACTGTCGACCAACATCAGATGTTCGCGTCCGGCTGCTCGACGTAACGCGGAAACACGCCCTCCGGCGCGGGCAAGGCAACCCCCGATACCAGCGCATAGTCCGCGTGGACATGCGCGAAATCGCGACGGTCCTGTGGCACAGCCAGCAGGTCGAGCAGCTTGGCGGCCGACCCCGGAATGAAGGGCTGGCACAGCAGCGCCACGCGTCGGACGACTTCCGCGGTCGTCCACAGCACCGTTTCCATGCGCGCCGGATCGGTCTTTCTGAGCGCCCAGGGTTCCTGCGAGGCGAAGTAGCGATCGGCCTCCGCCACGACGCCAAAAATCGCCGCCAGCGCCAGATGGATGGCCTGCTCCGCCATCATCTTGCGTGCAGCAGCAACCGCCTCCACCGTCTGGTCGAGGATCGCCCTGTCGGCCTCCGCCAGATCGCTGCGTTTCGGCACCACGCCGCCGCAATTCTTGGCGATCATCGACAGCGAGCGCTGCGCCAGATTACCAAGGCCGTTGGCGAGGTCGGCATTGGTGCGGTTGACGATGGCCTCGTGGCTGTAGCTGCCGTCCTGGCCGAACGGCACCTCGCGCATGAAGAAATAGCGTACCTGATCGAGGCCGTAATGCTCGATCATCGCAAACGGGTCGACGACATTGCCGACCGACTTCGACATCTTCTCGCCGCGGTTGAACAGAAAGCCATGCGCGAATACGCGCTTCGGCAGTTCGATCCCTGCCGACAGCAGGAAGGCCGGCCAGTAGACGGCATGGAAGCGGACGATGTCCTTGCCGATGACGTGGACGTTCGCCGGCCAGAAGGACCATCTGTCATCGGCCGCATCCGGATAACCGGCAGCCGTGATGTAGTTGGTCAGTGCATCGACCCAGACATACATCACATGCTTGTCGTCGCCCGGCACCGGCACGCCCCATTTGAACGTGGTGCGCGAGATCGACAGGTCCTTCAGCCCGGATTTGACGAAGCTGACGATTTCATTGCGCCGCTCCGCCGGTCCGACAAATTCGGGGCTGTTCTCATAGAGCGCGAGCAACCTATCCTGATAGGCGGAAAGGCGGAAGAAATAGCTCTCTTCCTCGGTCCATTCGACGGGCGAGCCGAGCGGTTCGCGACGGACGCCGTCGTCGCCGACCTTGGTTTCGGCCTCGTCGAAATAGGCTTCCTGCCGCACCGAATACCAACCGCTATAGCGGTCGAGATAAATGTCGCCATTTTCCGCCATGCGTGTCCAGATCGCCTGGCAGGCCTTGTAGTGGCGCTCCTCGGTGGTGCGGATGAAAATATCGTTCGAACAGCCGGTCGCTTCAAGCATCGAGCGGAAGATCGCCGAATTGCGATCGGCAAGCGCTTTCGGCGTCAGGCCTTCGGCGTCCGCCGTCTGCTGCATCTTCAAACCGTGCTCGTCGGTTCCCGAGACGAAGAAGACGTCCTTACCGTCGAGCCGCTGAAAACGGGCCAGCGTGTCGCTGGCGATGACATTGTAGGCATGACCGATATGTGGCTTGCCGTTCGGATAGAAAATCGGCGTCGTGAGGTAGTATTTTTCGCGTGACATGAATGAACCGTCATGAATGTCTGAATGAAAGATGTCGGTGGATATCGCATCGAAACGGCGATTGCCATCCCGATGGGCCGTCACATTCGCATTGCAGAATTCAGGCGGTCGATCATGGTCAAGGCATGCTGCTTCTTGTCGAGATTGTAGGTGTCGGTTTCAGATATAGCGTTCAAAGCCTCGTGCCAAGTGTCTGACAGCGTTTTGGCCCGCGCCAGATCGCCCGCCAGCGCGGCCTGGCTTGCGCCGGTCGAGAGCAGGTCGAGCGCACGGCGATTGAAAATATCGAACTGGATCGCCCGGTCGCGCCCGGCGACCGCCTCGGCGAGGCGATAGGCGCCGGCAACATCGCTCTTTGCCGCTGTCGCCAGGGCGTCGAGCGTCTCGGCGATTTCCAGCCCGCCATACTGCGTCAACAGGATTGCGGTGCGGGCGCTGCCCCCTGCCCGCTTGGCCAGTGCCGCGCGCGCCGCGGGATCGTCCGGAGGCGGTGGTTCGACGCTTTCCAAAACCGTCATCAGGCTCTCGGCATCGAGCGGCGTGAGCCGCACCATCTGGCAGCGTGAGCGGATCGTCGGCAACAGGCTGCCCGGCGCGTGGACGATGAGGATGAACAAGCTGCGTGCAGGTGGTTCTTCAAGATTCTTCAGCAAGGCGTTAGCCGCATTGGTATTCATGTCGTCGGCCGGGTCGACGATCACCACCCGGTAGCTGCCGTCATGCGAGGTCAGCGACAGGAAACGGCTGACCTTGCGGATCTCGTCGACAGTGACGACCGTCTTGAAGCTTTTCGTCTTGTCGTTCGGTGGGCGGGTCAGATGCAGCACCGAGGGATGCGCGCCGGTGGCGATCTGGCGAAACAGCGATGACGCCGGATCGGGAACGGCAAGGACCTCCGGCGCCTGTTCGAACGCCGGATGCTTCAACAAATGATGCGCCAGATGAAAAGCGAGCGTCGCCTTGCCGATGCCGACCGGCCCGACAAAGATCAGCGCGTGCGGCAGCTTCCCGGAGCGATAGGCTGACGCCAGCATGTTCGCTGCCTGGTCATGTCCGACCAGGCGCGGCGTCTCGGATGGCTCCGGTACGCCGTCAAGTGTGTCGTGCTGTTCTGGTGCGATCCGTTCGAAAATCATCCCGGCGCCTGCTTCCTGTGTCTCGGCGTCGTCGTCTCCAGCGCCGCGAACACGGCGCCGGCGACGACATTCTCCACCGTGTCGGGGTCGGCGGACGCGTCGACGACGATGCAGCGCTCGGGTTCTGCCGCGGCGATCGCCAGAAACGCTTCGCGGCGGCGCTGATGGATATCAAGCGTTTCCTTTTCGAAGCGGTCGGCGCCGGCATCGGTGCCCCGCCGTGCGGTGGCGCGCCGCAGTCCTTCGGCCGGGTCGAGATCAAAGATCAGCGTCATGTCGGGCACCATGCCGTTGATGGCGACCTTTTCCAGCGCGTCCATGAAGGCTGGATCGAGGCCGCCGGTGACGCCCTGGTAGACGCGCGAGGAGTCCATGAAGCGATCACAAAGCACGACCGAGCCGCGCTCGACCGCCGGCCGGATGACCTGCTCGACATGGTCGGAACGCGCGGCGGCGAACAGCAGCGCCTCCATTCTGGGGCCGAATGGCTCGGCAGCGCCGGAAAGCAGGACATGCCGGACCGCCTCTGCGCCTGGCGAGCCGCCCGGCTCGCGCGTGACAACGACATCGTATTGCTTGGCGCGCATCTTGCCGGCCAGGCGCTCGATCTGCGTCGACTTGCCTGCCCCTTCTCCGCCTTCGAAGGTGATGAAGAATCCGCTCACCAAAGCCTTTGTCCATGCTGCGGGACCGTAATAGTCCTGACTTGAGAAAAGGTCCACGCCGCGGCTGCTAACGCAGCCAGCCGACCGCCAGTTCCTTGGCGGCATCGAGCGCGCGTTGCGGCAGCGAGCCGACGTCAACCGGCTCGGCGGCAAAAAGCGGCGTCTCCTGGCTCAGCGTGTCACCGATCCAGACCCGCAGCGCACCCACCGGTTGCCCCTCCTCCACGGGGGCTGCAACCGGTCCCTCATAGACGATCCTGGCGGTCAGCTTGTCGCGGTTGGCGATCGGCAGGAAGATGACCACGGGCGCTTTTGCCTTCAGCGCCACGCCGGATTTCGCACCGCCGAAAACCTGGGCCTCGCCGACCACCTCGTCCTTGGCGAAAATCTCGGTTTTCTCAAAGGAACGAAGGCCCCAATCGAGCAGCTTTCGCGCTTCCTCGGCGCGCTCGCGGTCGCTTGCCAGGCCGCTCATCGCCGCAATGACCCGCCTGCCACCTTGGCTGACCGAGCCGACGATGCCGAAGCCGGATGCCTCGCTCCTGCCCATCGCCAGGCCGTCGGCGCCGATATCCATCGCCAGCAGCGGGTTGCGGTTCCTCTGGGTGATTTTGTTCCAGGTGAAATCCTTCTGGCCGTAGTAGCGATAGATGTCCGGGTACTCGCGCCAGATATGCAGGGCAAGGAGCGCAAGCTCTCGAACCGTCGTCTGCTGACCATCGGCCGGCAGGCCGGTTGCATTGACGAATGTCGATTTCTCGAGGCCAATCTGCCTTGCGCGCTCGGTCATCTCAGTCGCGAAATTCGCCTCCGACCCGGCAAACCCTTCTGCGATGATGATGCAGCCGTCATTGGCTGCCTGGACCGTCACGCCCTGGATCAGGTCTTGAAGCCGGATCGTCGACTTGAGTTGGGCAAACATCGTCGACGTACCGGATGGCGCGCCGCCGGTGCGCCATGCGTTCTCACTCACCACGTATGTATCGTCGAGCGTCACGCGCCCCAATTTGATGGCGTTGAAAACCACCTCCATCGTCATCAGCTTGGCCAGCGACGCCGGCTGAATCGGCCTGTCGGCATCCTTGGAAAACAGCACCGTTCCGGTTTCGGCATCGATCATGAAGGCCTGCGCGGCCTTGGTTTCGAAAAGCTGCGCCGCGGCTGGAGCCAGCGAAAGCAGCAGGAGGCCAAAACCCAGAAGCCCGGCGAGAGGCGCGGCGAAGCGAAATTTCATGAGAAGTTCGACCTGTCAGCCGGTAGTTCCGGGCAAGCTGTAAAGCGCGTCGCCTTCGACGACCTCACGCGACGTGCTTTAGGCTGTTGTTTTATGCATGTCGTTATCGCAAAACCGCTGCACACCTTTGCGCGACATGCATTATCAGGCTTTGTCCCGGCCGAGCAACCGCGCGATGGACAACCGGCCAAAACTTCAGGTTTTGCCGGTCAATTCCGAACCACGAGCGCGTCCGGCGCGCCGTGCGACCATGCCGCCTGCAGCATGTCGTCCAGGCTGCCATGGCCGTCCGGATAGAGATTGACCGAATACCAGTCCTTGCCCTCGAATTCGGAGCGCTGGATTTCGGTCTTGCCAAAGCCGGAAAGCTGGGTTGCCACCTGCTGCGCCTCGGCGGCATCCTCGAACGAGCCCGCCGCGATATAGTCGGTGGGCGAAGCGGCCGAAGGACCTTGCCGCTTCCACGATTGCAGGATTTCGGCAGGCGACATGCCGGCGCCATCCATCGCGGCAAAGACAGTGGAGGAGCGCTGCACGCGTTCGCTCGCATAAGACAGCGTCGCTACCCTGAACGGCGATTGCGGCGGCAGATTGATCTGCGGCCGTTCCGGCACGATCGGCCCGAAATCGGGCAGCGTCACGCTGCCAGCGGCCGGCGTCTGCGCTGCCACGACAGGCTGTGCCGATGCGGAATTCGTCAACTGACCGGGAAAGGCAGCGGCGGCGGCCAACGCCGTGCTCGGCGATGGTCCATTCATGGCGATCATGACGCCGATGGGCAGGCCGTCCGACGGATCCGGCGCCCTGTTGCCGGGATGGTAAGAGGCCATCAGATAGTGTTCGTCATTGCCGTGCAGCGGCGCCCGTCCGACATATTCGACCTTCACCTTGGCCGTGCCGATATTGGCATAGTCGAGCATTTCGGCGGCGCGCTTCGACACATCGATGATGCGCCCGTCATGGTAAGGACCGCGATCGTTGACGCGCACGACGACCGAGCTGCCGGTCTTCAGATTGGTGACGCGCGCATAGCTCGGCAGTGGCATTGTCGGATGCGCGCCGGTCAGATGTGTCATGTCATAGACTTCGCCGTTTGCGGTCAGCCTGCCGTGGAAGGCTTCGCCATACCAGGAGGCGAGACCCTTCTTGGCGTAGCGCTTGTCTTCCTTCGGATAATACCACTTGCCGCGCACTTGATAGGGCTTGCCGAGCTGATCGCGTCCGCCGCCACGCTGCAGGCCCGACATCTTGAAGCTAACGCGCGGGCTGGCTTTTACGCCATATTCGGATTCGGCAAAATATTCCTTGGAGCGAGGCTTCTTGTTGACCATTGCCTTCGGCTGTGGCGGCGCCGCGCAAGCCGCCAGCAAGGCAGCCGACAGGGCACACAACGCGAAAGCGGAAGCGCGACGAAGACGCGGGCGCGTCGTGCTTGGCATTTTTTGATTGTCCCCTCTCAACAAAGGCACCGCAACTTGACCGTCGGCAGGGCCAAAACCTACCCGACAATGCCAGCGCCGCCTTGATTCGCAATCCCTTGTGCACAGGAATTGTTTATCACCGTATTAACCGATTATGGTCGGAACCGGGCGAGATTGTGGCACAAGCCGTCCCGGCGATCGCTGTGAGAAATCACAGCGTATCGAGCTTTGGCGCAGCGCTGCTCGTCCTGCTCAAGCCCCGCCGTCAAGCGCCCGTGCCCTGCCCCTGGCAGGAACCGGCAACAGCCGGTTGACAGGACTTCGTTGGGCGCACTAGAGCAATGAAGCGCGAACGATCTCCAAGGCGTGCCCACAGGGTACGCGTTGCGATCAGGACGAGCATCCAGGTGGTTGAAAAATCACGATGGAGGGATGGCCGAGCGGTTTAAGGCACCGGTCTTGAAATTCGGTGCCAGCCATACCGAGCCATATCGCAGCGTCCCTGCAAAGCCTTCTCTAGCAAGGGTTTGAAGACTCGCCAGCGCCGTTTGTGCCAAGTCGTCCCGTCCGATACCGTAGCATTGCGTTGCAAAAAGCGTAGCAGCACGTTCTTAGCCTGTTCCCCAAAGGACGAAGCCGCCACCATGAGGCAGCGGGCTAACCGGGAATATCGCGTTGAGACGTCAGGGGCGCCTCTTGCGGGGGCGCAGCTTTTGAAGTTCAGTGTGTGGAGGGGGAACCACAATGCGCAAACGCTTTCTACTTGCAGCCCGCCGCTGTGATTGCCGGCTGTCAGACAGGTCCGGCGCCGATCATCTTCAAGCCGGGCGTGGATCTGAATTCGACCGTCGTAGCGCTTGACCAATGCAAGATCGACTCCTTCAAAGAGATTCCGCAGTCGCTCGCGACGGATGTTCGCCCTGGATACAACAACCCAGGCACAATCCAGTGCAACACCTATGGAACGATGGTGACGTGCAACCGAATCGGCGCCGTGAATATCCCGGCCTCTTCGACAACCTATGACGTTAATGGCGAATTGCGCGACCGATATATAGTTCGCTGCCTCCAGTCCAACGGCTTCACCGTCAAGATGGATGGCCGAGCCTGCGTGACAGAAGCTGAGACGAAAAAGGCGCTTGCAGATCGGGCCGCGGGACAGTTTCCGCAATGCGCCGTCAAAGCAGGGCCCTAAGCACAAGACGAGCTACGCTCAAATCGTCGAGCGCGCCTTGCAGCAAGCGGCGCCGGCCACTTTCAGCCCTTTCGTTCGAAGGTTGGCTTCCAGTCGCGATTGCGCGCCCGCTGCTGTGAAGAACACTTGCCGGCGGTCACGGCCAGCAGCCTTGCAATTTGAGCAGACAAAGAGCCCGACCAGGTCGTCATGCATCGAGCCGTGGTCACGCCCGAGCCTGTCAATCAGCGCCTGGATGTCGAGCTTCGTCGATTTGCAGCACATCGGGTGCGCACAATTGACATAGATGGTTTCGCGGGCGGCCAGGGTGTCGGCGAGGGTTTTTAAAGGCATGGCGATCTCCGTAAAAGGGGTTCGCCGCAATGGAGATTATATTCCTAAAATTTGATGTCGCTGGCAAGCGGGTTGGAGCGCGAGGAAGCTTGCCGACCCTCGCTTCTCGGCCTCGCTGATAGCGTCTCGAGTCTTCAGCGATGCCACCCGGCTAACTGGCCCGGCGTCATAGCGGACATGAGGCGTTCGCTGACCCACCCTCGAACTACGCCGCGGCCCCATCCAGGGCACCTGAACATTAGCAGCTTCTAACATTTTGTGGTATAACCGGCATCAAAATTTGCTCTATCACATCAAGCGGGGGCACCATGATCGACCTGCCACCGGGCATCGAGCCAGCCGACTACGCCCGCCTCCTCATGGACAAGCAGACCCCAAGAGCGACGACAAGTTGGGTCCAGCTGGCCGCCTCGACCTCGGTGGCGGCGAGCACTACTTCTTTGGATGAGGCGTCGACATGAAGACGCTAGTCGTCGCGGCCATTCTCATCGTCTGCATCCTCGTGCTGGATAACATTCGAGGATCGCGGACCGAGTGCTACACCCAGGGGAACCTCCAGATCGGAGGCGTTCAGCAGCCGTGGGTATGCGTGGGGCCGGATGGAGTGGCGTATGGGCCATGAATAGAGGGAGACATACGTCGTCGTCTTCAATCGTCGTCCAGAAATCCTGCAGTGAGGCGTGCCGAAGGTCTTCCTCGCCTCTGAGGTGCTTTACGCGGGCTTTGATCCCCGGCTTAACCCACTGCGTTGCCGGCCGCTTTGGCATGTCCTTGGGCGGTGGCCCGGCATGTTCCTGGACGCGCTTCCAAAGCCGCTCCCGCATCTCGCGATTGACGCTCACGAACGCACTGCCGACATATTTCCGGGTACCTGGGTCAGCCATCAGAGCAAACGCCGGCTTGCCCCTCTCGCGTTCAACTCCGAGAAGTTCAAACTCGCTTTCGGTGAAGGATTTTGTCTTCAGCCAATTTGTAGTCGGGCCGCTGCGATATTTGCTGTCTCGACGCTTCGATACCATCCCTTCCAGGCCTGCCGCGTCGATCAGATGATAGATCCCGTTGGCTTCGCCTGGCATCGTCTCGCTGAACTGGATGCGGCTGTCAGACCCTATAAGGCCGGCCAGGATTTCCCGCCTGTCCTCCAGCACCATGTCGCGCAAGTCGTGGCCGTTGAGATGCAGCAGATCGAACGCGACGAAATAGAGGTCGTGCTGGTGCCTGGTGATGGCCTTGCGCAGCGCGGCAAATCGCTCACCGGCATGATGGCGGTGTGGTTAGCTGCGAGATCCTAGATTGCGGCTACGCTGCCTGCGCATTCTGTTGC
>NZ_JBVVQE010000048.1:0-54712 GCF_055811435.1 Mesorhizobium sp. WSM4837 | reverse complement strand
CCGCCCCCCCCGCCGCCCCCCCCCCCCCCCCCGCCCCCCCCCCACCCCCCCCCCCCCCCCCCCCCCCCCCCCCCCCCGGCGCCCCCCCCCCCCCCCCCCCCCCGCCCCCCCCCCCCCCCCCCCCCCCCCCCGGGGGGGGCCCCCCCCGGCAACGCCAGCCTGGCATTCCTGTTCATCGCCCTAAGCCTTCTCTTCCTCCCCCTCTTCCTCCCCCTCACCGCTTTCGCCGCCGAATTGCCTGCCCTGACCGGGCGGGTCGTCGACAATGCCGGCATCATCGACGCCGCAACCGAGGCGGCGCTGACCCGCAAGCTTGCGGATTTCGAGGCCGAGAGCTCTGACCAGATCGTCGTCGCGACGCTTCCTGGCCTCGACGGCGAGGAAATCGAGCCCTACGCCAACCGGCTGTTCCGCGCCTGGAAGCTCGGCCAGGCCGGCGAGGACAATGGCGTGCTTTTGCTGGTCGCCAAAGACGACCGCAAGATGCGCATCGAGGTCGGCTACGGGCTGGAAGGCACGCTGACCGACCTGCACACCAGGCTGATCATCGAAAACGACATGGTGCCGGCCTTCCGCGCCGGCGATTTCTCCGGCGGCATAATGAAGGCCGTCGACGACATGGTCATGGTGCTGGAAGGCAATCCGGAAGAGCTGGAAGCGCGCGGGACCCGCAACCAGCAGCCGCCGTTCAACACCGACGATCTGTTCTTTGCGATCTTCATAAGTATATGGGCGATCATCTTCTTCGGCAGCATCGCCGCCTCCATCCTGCCGCCGATCTTCGGCCGGAAACTCGGCCCCGGCCGCTATCGCTGGCTGGGCATGACCTTCGAGCCGGGCCGGCGATCTTCTGGCGGCTGGTCGTCCGGCGGGGGCGGCTGGTCGTCGGGCGGAGGAGGCTCAGGCGGTGGCGGGTTTTCGGGCGGCGGCGGCTCGTCCGGTGGCGGCGGATCTTCAGGAAGCTGGTGAGACACGACATGGCAACTCGACCGATCAGCCCCGAGGACCATGACCGCATCGCCAAAGCGATCCGCGTCGCCGAATCGAAGACCGACGGCGAAATCTACTGCGTGGTCGCCTATGCCAGCGACGGCTATTTCTTTCCGGCGGCCTTCATGGCGACGCTGGCGATGCTCGTCGTTAGCCTCGCCGTCAGCTACGGGCTGGAAGCGTGGTGGCTGTCGATCCGCTTGCCGCATTTCGTCATTGCCCAGCTTCTGGCGATGGCCTCGGTGCTTGTGCTGTTGTGGGCGCTGCCCGGCTTGCGCATCCATCTGGTGCCGAGACGGCTGCGCTACCAGGCCGCGCACGCCAATGCGATAAAGCAGTTCCTCGCCCGCAACGTCCACCGCACCACGGCGCGCACCGGCGTGCTGGTGTTCGTTTCGATCGCCGAGCACTACGCCGAAGTGATCGCCGACAGCGGCATCGACAGCCGTGTCGGCCAGCATGTCTGGGACGGCGTCGTCCGCGACCTTACCGCGCATGCCCGCGACCATCGTCTCGCCGACGGCTTTATCAAGGCGATCGAAGCGACGGGTGCGGTGCTGGCCGAGCATTTCCCGGTTTCTTCCGGCGACAGCAACGAACTCGACGATCATCTGGTCGAAATCTGAGTCGCTACGAACGGTTTTTTCAGCACTCAACGGCACGTCTATCGTCTGTGCGAAAGCTTGGGAGCGGCTGACCGGACTCTTGCAATCGGGCGATGCGGGTTTATGGTTAACCAATCATGAAGACGCTGAGCATCGACATCAGGAAAGCCGAGCCGCGCGACGCAGGCGCCATCGCCGACGTGCACCTGCTGGCTTGGCGCGGCGCCTACTCCGGCATCATCCCGCATCGCACGCTGACATCGATGATCAACCGCCGCGGCGCCGACTGGTGGGCGAACGCCATCCGCCGCGCCGCCACCGTCCTGGTTGTCGAGATCGGCGGCAAGGTTGCCGGCTACGCCACGATCGGCAAGAACCGCGCCCGCGAGCTCAAGCAGCAGGGCGAGATCTACGAACTTTACGTGCGCCCGGAATATCAGGGCATCGGGCTCGGCAGCCGGCTATTCTCGGCAGCACGGGCGCGACTGGCAGACCACGGGCTGAAAGGCATGGTGGTGTGGGCGCTGGAGGACAACCAGAACGCGCTCACCTTCTATGCCGGCACCGGCGGCCGCGACGTCGCCGAGGGAGTCGAGGTTTTCGAGCAGAAGGCTCTGAAGAAGGTCGCCTTCGTCTGGGAATGACGGCTCGACACGCCTCTCGCCAGCACCCTCAGCCGATTTCAGTACCATTCGCCGCATTGCACCATGCGCCGCTGCCCGCTATCGGTTTCCAATCGAAAGAGGGACAAAGCCATGCGTATCGAAGCCATCGCCATCGGAAAGAACCCGCCGGAGGACATCAACGTCATCATCGAGGTGCCGATCGGCGGCGAGCCGATCAAGTACGAGATGGACAAGGAGGCCGGCACGCTGTTCGTCGACCGCTTCCTGCACACCTCGATGCGCTATCCCGGCAATTACGGCTTCGTGCCGCACACGCTGTCGGGTGACGGCGACCCGATCGACGTGCTGGTCTGCAACACGCGGGCGCTGGTGCCGGGCTGCGTCATCAATGTGCGGCCGATCGGCGTGCTGGTGATGGAGGACAATTCCGGCCTCGACGAAAAGATCATCGCGGTGCCTTCGCCCAAGCTGACGCTGCGCTACGAGAACGTCACCGAATACACGCACCTGCCCGACATCACCCGCCAGCAGGTGCAGCACTTCTTCGAGCACTACAAGGATCTCGAACCCGGCAAATGGGTCAAGATCGAGGGCTGGCACGATGCCGCCTACGCCAAGAAGATGATCGTCGAGGCGATCGAACGGGCCAAGGCAAGCAAGTAGTAGCCGAACGCCTGAAGTTGCGAGCAAACTGCTGGCGTAGCGCCGCCCCTCATCCGCCTGCCGGCACCTTCTCCCCGTGAACGGGGAGAAGCCCGCTGACCTCGACCTTGGCGCCCATTCAGCAACGGTGGTAATTGGCGAAACCATTGATGGCTGCGTCTTTCTCCCCGTCACTATACGGGGAGAAATGCCCGGCAGGGCAATGAGGGGCAGCGCTGACCGACGTTACTTTTCAATGCGACGCGCTCCTAATTGTCGACGCGGCCGAAAGCGGGCGCGTTGCCGATAACCACGCGCTTGTCCTTGCCGCAGGCAAAGGTCCGCGCCTTCTCGTCGGCGAGCTTGCGTGCCTGGTCGTTCGCGCCGGGGTTGCCGGTGGCCAGCACCAGGCCGACGGTGCAGCCTTCATAGGTCTCCGGCTGGGCGACCTTGGCGACGATCAGCACGTCGGTCGGCTTGTTCTCCACCTCGGGATTGCTGATCGAGCGCCGATGGATGACCGCAAACGGGACGGCGCGATCGCCGTTCGTCTCGATGCGCCACTCGAGTTTGGATGCGGCCGTGTTGAAGGCGACAAAACTTTCCCAGACTGCGGTCATGTCGCTGGGCGGAAAACCATAAAACAGCGATTCGCGGGCGTCGTCGTAGGCGATCAGCACCGGGTAGCCGCGATAGCCCGAACAGGCGAGACTGGCCCAGTCGCCGTCGCCTTCCTCCGCTTGCGCGTAGGTCACGCAGTCCTTCTTCCAGTCGAGATCGGTGTAGGCGCTGGAAATGTCGCCGGCCCGGGCAGGCTGGCAGAGGCCGGCGAGGGCAAGCGGGATCAGCAAAAGAGCACGCATCGCGGGCAACTCCGTTTCGGGGCTGCCGCACGGTATCGTTAATCGCTATTTCTTCAAGCTCGCTTCGATCAGCAGGTCGGCGTTGCGGGCCACGGACTTCGCCGGTCCGCCGGCCCCGAACAGTTGGCCACTGATATAGGCGCCTTCGATCAGAAGCAGCAGCCCGTCGCCCAGCGTCTCGGCGTCGCCGGCACCCATCGCCGCCGCCATGGCGCGCAGGCGTCGGCGCAATTCCTGCTTGTTGGCCTCACTCACCACCCGGGCCGGGTGGCCACGTTCGGGATATTCGACGGCCGCATTGGTCATGCCGCAGCCGCGATAGTCGGGCTTTTGCGTGCGCTTGCCGATGCGGGTCAGGAAGGCGGCGATCTGCGTGCGCGGATTGCCGGGATGGGCAGCCACCGCCGCGTCGAAGCGGGCCCAGAACTCGAGGTCGTATTGCCGCAGATAGGACGCGGCCAATTCGTCCTTGGAGGGAAAGCTGCGATAGAGGCTGGGCTTGGTGACGCCAGCGCGTCGCACGATCTCGTCGACGCCGATCGCCCTGATGCCTTGCCGGTAGAACAGGTCGCGGGCAACGCGAAGGATTTTTTCGCCCGCGCGGGGCCGTTCATCCGCTTTGATCGCTGGTTCAATGCTTTTCATTCTTGGACGTGCCGTTGCCTGCTTGACAATGTTACCGATCGGTACGTATGCTCCCATGCGTTGCAACGTACCGGTCAGTAACATGATAGCTCGATCCCGCCCGTTTGGCCAGCGCTATGCTTTCGTCGTGGTCGCCGTCATTTTCCTGTGCCTGCTGATCGCGGCGGGCCTGCGGTCGGCGCCGGCCGTCATGATGCTGCCGCTGGAGGAGAGTTTCGGCTGGCGGCGCGATGTCGTCTCGCTCGCCGCGGCCATCGGCATCTTCCTCTACGGCCTGACCGGGCCGTTTGCCGCGGCACTGATGGAACGGATCGGGCTGCGCCGCACGCTGCTGGCGGCGCTGGTGCTGATGTCGGGCTCGACGGCGCTCAGCCTGTTGATGACCCAGCCCTGGCACCTGCTTCTCACCTGGGGCGTATTCTCCGGCGTCGGTTCCGGCGCGGTCGCCACGGTGCTCGGCGCCACCATCGTCAATCGCTGGTTCAAGACCAATCGCGGCCTGGTGATGGGGCTGATGTCGGCCTCGGCCGCCACCGGCCTGCTGGTGTTCCTGCCATTGCTCGCCGCGCTCGCCCAGTCGGGCGGCTGGAAGCCTGTCGCCATCGCCATTGCGGTCGCCACCGCCTGCCTGGTGCCGCTGGTCTGGCTGCTGGTGCCGGAACGGCCGTCGGCGATCGGCATGGTGCGCTACGGCGCGGACGTCGACGACGTGCCGCCGGTTGCGCCGGCCTCGCAGGGCAATTTCCTCACCCACACGCTCAGCACGCTGCGTTGTGCCGCCGGCACGCGGGTGTTCTGGTATCTGTTCGCCACTTTCTTCATCTGTGGCTTCACCACCAACGGACTGGTCGGAACGCACCTGATCGCGTTTTGCGGCGACATGGGCATCGGCCAGGTGCAAGCCGCCGGCCTGCTGTCGCTGATGGGCATCTTCGACCTGATCGGCACGACGCTGTCGGGCTGGCTCACCGACCGTTTCGACCCGCGCAAGCTGCTCGGCGTCTATTATGGCATCCGCGGCCTGTCGCTGATCTATCTGCCTTATTCCGGCTTTTCGTCGACCAGCCTGATCATCTTCGCCGTGCTCTACGGATTGGACTGGATCGCCACCGTGCCGCCGACGCTCAGGCTGTCGAACGAGGCGTTCGGCGACCGCAGCGGGCCGATCGTCTTCGGCTGGATCGTCGCCGGCCATCAGGTGGGTGCAGCGGCGGCCGCCTTCTTCGGCGGCACCATGCGTGAATTGCAGGGCAATTACGAACTTGCCTTCCTCATCGCCGGCATGACGGCAATAGCCGCAGCCTGCATCTCGCTGTTGATCAACACCAGCCGTCCGGCCTTCGAGCCGAACCCGCAGGCGGCTTGAGCTATAACGGCCGAGCGCTAATCTCCCCCCTTGAGGGGGAGATGGCCGCGGAGCGGCAGAGGGGGTCGGTCCGACCGGGCTCGGCCCCTTATCGCAGACGCAGGAGGTCGGCGCTCCACGCGACACGACCCCCTCTGTCGCCTTCGGCGACATCTCCCCCTCGAGGGGGGAGATTAGCCAGCCTGTTGATCGTCAGAAAACCTTCATGGTTTCGAGATGTGCGTGAAACATTGAGGCTGGACCTTGGCGGCGACGTTTAAGCCATCCAGGAGACAGCCATGAACAAGATTTCGCGCCGCGCTTTTGTCACGTCGGCGAGCGCCGCCGGCCTCGTCGGCGTATCGGGCCTCGCGCTTCCCTATTATTCGCGCGCCAATCAGCGGCCCGCCTTCACCCATGGCATCCAGTCGGGCGATGTCGACGCAACCAGCGGCGTGGTGTGGACGCGGACCGACCGCCCTTCGCGCGTCATGTTCGAGGTCTCGTCGACGGAGAATTTCGCCAATCCCTTGCGCCTTGCGCCGCTCGATACGTCGCCGGCCAGCGATTACACGGTAAAGCGGCTGCTCACCGACCTCACCTCCGACCAGGACATCTTCTACCGCATGGTCGCGGCCGATCTTGCCGACATCAACGCCGTCTCCGAGCCGATCGTCGGCCGCTTCCGCACGGCGCCGGCCTCGAAACGCGACATCCGCTTCGCCTGGTCGGGCGATACCGCCGGCCAGGGCTGGGGCATCGACGACACCGGCATGAAGACCTATGCCACGATCGGCAAGCATACGCCCGACTTCTTCCTGCATTCCGGCGACACCATCTATGCCGACGGCCCGATGAAGGACGAGGTCGAGCTGCCCGGCGGCAGCAAGTGGAAGAACAAGGTCCTCATCGACGAAAAGCGCAAGGTTGCCGAGACGCTGGACGAGTACCGCGGCCAGTGGAAGTACAACATGATGGATAAGAACGTGCTGGGGCTCAACGCCATCTGCCCGACCTTCTACCAGTGGGACGACCACGAGGTGGTCAACAACTGGTCGGATTCGAAGAACCTGAGCGCCGACGACCGCTACTCGGAAAAAAACATCCATGTGATGGCGGCACGCGCGGCACGCGCCTTCCACGAGATGACGACGATCCGCTACGAGCCGTCGGAACCGGGCCGCGTCTATCGCAAGATCGCCTACGGGCCGCTGCTCGACGTCTTCTTCCTCGACATGCGCTCCTATCGCGGCGCCAACGGTCCTGGCATGCAGGATACGGTGACGCCGCAATCGCGCATCCTGGGCGAACAGCAGATGAAGTGGCTGAAGCGCGAACTGGCAAACTCCAACGCGACCTGGAAAATCATCGCCGCCGACATGCCGCTCGGCCTCGTCGTCTGGAACGACGCCACCAACAAGGCCGGCGCCGAGGCCGTCAGCAATGGCGACAATGGCCTGGCCAAGGGCCGCGAATTGGAAATTGCCGACCTCCTTCGCTACATAAAGAATGCCGGCATCACCAACACCGTCTGGCTGACCGCCGACGTGCACTACACGGCGGCGCATTACTACAATCCCGACAAGGCGCAGTTCCAGGACTTCAATCCGTTCTGGGAATTCGTCTCGGGTCCGCTCCATGCCGGCACCTATGGACCCAATGATTTCGACATGACCTTCGGCCCGGAGCTGAAATTCATCAAGGCGCCAACCGCCGAGCAGGGGCAGAACCTGCCACCCTCGGCCGGCCTGCAGTTCTTCGGCCTCGTCGACATCGATGGCGCCACTGAACAGATGACGGTGCGGCTGATGGATCGCGACGACAATGAACTCTACAAGGTCACGCTCGACCCGGTGCATTCGGCGTGAGGGGACTGGCGCCTGTTCACCCTCCCCTTGCGGGGAGGATCGGCGAGGCGGCTTCGCAAAGCGAAGCTCCGCTTCGCGGATCGACCCTCCCCACAAGGGGGAGGGTAAGGCGCGGTCGTCAGTCTGGATAGCAAACGGTCGGAATATTGGGCCAAACAGCGCTGTCGCAGTTGGCGGCCTCCTGCCTTTGCTTGAAGGCGGCGCTGACCGGCCCGGTCACCACCGGGTCGACGCCATCGGGAGCGTCGGCAAACAACTGCTCCGCCGTTCGGGTGTCGGACGGCAGGGCAGGCTCCGTCGACGTCGCGGCCGACTGTGCCACGCCTGCCGCAAGCAGGACGGCGAGGGCAGCCCATGCAAGGATTGGCCGGTATCTGATGCCCGTTTTGCTCATGAAATTTGAACTGTCCCGACCGTGAAAGGTTCCGCTTTGGTTAATAATTCAATTTCACACCAAGACGCTTAAGATTTGGTGACCATCTATTTGGTGGCACGCCTCCTCTTTCGCAATTGCGAAAAACCCTGTATGAGCCGCCCAACCGAAAGAGGCAGCGCCTTTTGGCCTGCTGCCTGCAACGCTCCCGAGACCACAACATGAAAATTCGTAATATCGCGATCATCGCGCACGTCGACCATGGGAAAACCACCCTCGTCGACCAGCTCCTGAAACAGTCCGGCTCATTCCGCGACAACCAGCGCGTTGCCGAACGCGCCATGGATTCGAACGACCTCGAAAAGGAACGCGGCATCACCATCCTGGCCAAGGCGACCTCGGTCGACTGGAAGGACACCCGCATCAACATCGTCGACACCCCCGGCCACGCCGATTTCGGCGGTGAAGTCGAGCGCATCCTGTCGATGGTGGATTCGGCGATCGTGCTGGTCGACGCCGCCGAAGGGCCGATGCCGCAGACAAAATTCGTCGTCGGCAAGGCGCTCAAGGTCGGATTGAAGCCGATCGTCGTCATCAACAAGATCGACCGGCCGGACGCCCGCCACGTCGAGGTGGTCAACGAAGTGTTCGACCTGTTTGCAGCGCTCGACGCCACCGACGAGCAACTCGACTTCCCGATCCTTTACGGCTCGGGCCGCGACGGCTGGGTGTCGGAAAACCCCGAAGGTCCGAAGGACCAAGGCCTGGCGCCGCTGTTCGACCTCGTCATCAAGCACGTGCCGGCGCCGACCGTCCACCCCGGCCCGTTCCGGATGATCGGCACCATCCTGGAAGCCAATCCGTTCCTTGGCCGCATCATCACCGGCCGCATCGAATCCGGCACGCTGAAATCCAACCAGGCGGTCAAGGTGCTGCATCATGACGGCACCCAGGTCGAAACCGGCCGTATCTCGAAGATCCTGGCTTTCCGCGGGCTCGAGCGCCAGCCGATCGACGAGGCGCAGGCGGGTGACATCGTCGCCATCGCCGGCCTGTCGAAGGGCACCGTCGCCGACACGTTCTGCGACCTGTCGGTGACCGAGCCGCTGCATGCGCAGCCGATCGATCCGCCGACCGTGACGATGTCGTTCCTCGTCAACGATAGCCCGCTGGCCGGCACCGAGGGCGACAAGGTGACCAGCCGCGTCATTCGCGACCGCCTGCTGCGCGAGGCCGAAGGCAATGTCGCGCTGAAAATCGAGGAATCGCCTGACAAGGATTCGTTTTTCGTCTCCGGCCGCGGCGAATTGCAGCTTGCCGTGCTGATCGAGACGATGCGCCGCGAAGGGTTCGAGATTGCCGTGTCGCGGCCGCGCGTCGTCATGCAGAAGGGCGAGAACGGCGAGTTGCTCGAGCCGGTCGAGGAAGTCGTCATCGACGTCGACGAGGAGCATGCCGGCGTCGTCGTGCAAAAAATGTCGGAGCGCAAGGCCGAGATGGTCGAATTGCGCCCGTCAGGCGGCAACCGCCAGCGCATCGTCTTCCACGCGCCGACGCGCGGCCTGATCGGCTACCAGTCGGAACTGCTGACCGACACCCGCGGCACCGCCGTCATGAACCGGCTGTTCCATGCCTACGAGCCTTACAAGGGTGAGCTGCCGGGCCGCACCAACGGCGTGCTGATCTCCAACGAGCAGGGCGAGTCGGTGGCCTATGCGATGTGGAACCTGGAAGACCGCGGCCCGATGGTCATCGATCCGGGCGTCAAGGTCTATCAGGGCATGATCATCGGCATCCATTCACGCGACAACGACCTCGAAGTGAACGTGCTGAAGGGCAAGAAGCTGACCAACATCCGCGCCGCCGGCAAGGATGAGGCGGTGAAGCTGACGCCGCCGATCCGCATGACGCTGGAACGCGCGCTGGCCTGGATCCAGGACGACGAGCTGGTCGAAGTGACGCCGAAGACCATTCGTCTGCGCAAGCTCTATCTCGACCCGAACGAGCGCAAGCGTTTTGAGAAATCGGCGAAAGTGGTCGGCGCGGCGTAAGGCGGCGTCTCATTGAAGGGGATCGGCGCTGCCCCTCATCCGCCTGCCGGCACCTTCTCCCCGTGAACGGGGAGAAGACCGCTGAGCGCACCCTCGGCGTTCATTTCTTGCAAAGCTGGTAATTGGCGGAACCGTCGATGACAGCGCCCTTCTCCCCGTTGACGGGGAGAAGATGGCGGCGGCCAGATGAGGGGCAGCGCCGACGCCTTTTCAGGGGGCAAAGTTCTCTGCAAGCTGCAGGGGTGCCAAACCGCCGCTGATCGGGTATCCTTGGGCTCTCTGACGCTCGAAGGCACTCACATGCACGTCACCTCGCTTTTGATCTTCGCCGCCGCCCTTTTCGTCGCCGCGGGCTCGCCCGGCCCCTCGATTGCCGCCCTGGTGGCGCGGGTTATCGCAAAGGGCTTTCGCGACGTGTTTCCATTCCTGCTCGCCATGTGGATCGGCGAGGCCATCTGGCTGTCGCTGGCGGTGTTCGGGCTGGCGGTGGTGGCGCAGACCTTCCATCTTGCCTTCGTCGTGCTGAAATGGGTCGGCGTCGCCTATCTCGCCTACCTCGCCTGGAAGATGTGGACGGCCCCGGTCGAGGCGCGCGAAGGCGAGATGCCGCGCGAGGAGTCGGCCGTCAAACTGTTCTTTGCCGGCATGGCGGTGACGCTCGGCAATCCCAAGATCATGATGTTCTACCTGGCGCTGCTGCCGACCATCATCGATCTCGCCTCAGTGACGGTCGTCGGCTGGATCGAGCTGACGCTGACCATGGCCGTGGTTCTGGTCGCCATCGATCTGGCCTGGGTGCTGGCGGCAGCGCAGGCGCGAAAACTCTTGAAGAGCAGGCGGGCGATGAAGATCGCCAACCGCGTCAGCGCCACCACCATGGCCGGTGCCGCGGCGGCGATTGCGGCTCGATCCTGAGCCGGTCGTCAGCCCATTTCGATGATCGGCGCGATCTCGACGCTGAAACCCGGGTCCTTCAGGATAGGACAATCCTTGGCCTTGGCGACGGCATCGTCGATGTCGTTCGCTTCGATGATTGTGTAACCGGCGGTCGGATTGCTGCCGCCATTGTTCTCGACTTTGCCGCCGGGCAGCACGGTCTTCGACATGCCGACCGGATTGCCACCGTCGACCACGGCCGAGCCAAGCTTGCCGTACCAGCCGTTCCAGGCATCCATCGCCGCTTGCCGTTCGGCGTCGTCGGTCGGCATCTTGCCGGAGCCGTGATAGACATAGAGAAATTTCGCCATGTTCTCCTCCGTTGATCTTCCGTTGATCGGCGGGCGTCGAACCGACATGCGGTCACGCCGCAGGGCGATCATCGGACCAAACCGAAAAACAAGCAACGAGAATGCGAATCACTAATGTGAGGTCCAGTTGGCTCGCAATCGCCATGCTCTCACCGCGCCATCGCCTGGTATGTCGGTGAAGGCGCGCAGCTTCGTCTCGTCGAAAGCGTAGGCCAAAAGCACATTGGGAACGAGGCCGAGCTTCTCCTCGCATTTGGCGAAATAGGCTTTCGTCGCTTCGCTCAGTTCCGCAGGCGCGAGGTCAAGTGCGACGATTTTGTCTTTTATGGCGGATTTCTCCTCATTTTCGCTGACCCACCGGCGAATCCCGACATTTCGTCGCAAGCGGTCAAACCTTTGTCGCCAAATATCGGTCATCTGCTACCATAGTCGCAAAACATATGACGGGAGGGATTTAGCGACATGGCCGGCCTGAAATCTGCAAAGCAGTTGAAAAAGATAAGCACGGCCAAGGGCAGCGAGAAACCCGGCAGGCTTGCCGATTACCTGCTGGCCCGTGCGCCGGCCGAAGATGTCGCCGCCTATGAGGTCACCGCACTCGAACGTGCCGCCGATCTCGCCGGACGCGCCGTCGCCAGGCACAAGAAGGGCGATTGCGTCGTCGCCATAGACGTCGATTCCGGTGTCGTGCGCCAGGGCAGGCCGATGACGGTGATCACCGTCGTCAACGACAACATGCCGTTCCTGTTCGATTCCATCCTCGGCGAGATCACCGAGAGCGCCGGCGAACCGCTGCTGGTTACCCATCCGGTCATCGTCGTCAGGCACGGCAAGAGCGGCGTCGACGAAATCCTCGGCGATGGCGGCTTCGCCAAGGGCGATTACAGTCATGAACGGCTGAGCGTCATCCACGTCCATATCGGCCGTCTTTCGTCCGAGCAGGCCGAGGCATTGGCTGACCGGCTGAAGAAAATATTGGGCCAGGTGCGCGCCGCCGTCACCGACTGGAAGCCGATGCTGGCCCGCCTCGACCAGGCAATCTCCGAGTTCCGCTACGCTCCGGTGCCGCTCGACAAGGCCAACGTCACCGAAGCGATCGCCCTCCTCGAATGGCTGCGCGACGACAATTTCACCTTCCTCGGCATGCGCGAGTTCAAATATACCGGCGGCGAGAAGAGCGGCACCCTGGAGCGCACCGAAAAGCCCGGCCTCGGCATCCTCTCCGATCCCGACGTGCTGGTGCTGCGGCGCGGCACCGAAGCGGTGTCGACGACGCCGGAAATCCGCGCCTTCCTGCACGGGCCGGAACCGCTGATCGTCACCAAGGCCAATGCCAAATCGTCGGTGCACCGCCGCATCTATCTCGATTACATCGGCGTCAAGACCTACACCGCCAAGGGCGTGCTTGCCGGCGAGCTGCGCATTGTCGGCCTGTTCACCTCGACTGCCTACACGCGCTCGGTGATGAAGATCCCCTATCTCAGGTCGAAAGCCGAAACCATCATCGCCAAATCCGGTTTCAACCCTGAAGACCACTCCGGCAAGGCACTGATCAACGTGCTGGAGAGCTATCCGCGCGACGAGCTGTTCCAGGTTCCGGTGCCGATCCTGCGCAAGCACGCCGAAGCCATTCTGGGGCTGATCGAGCGGCCGCGCGTCAGGGCGCTGGTGCGCGCCGATCAGTTCGACCGTTTCGTCTCGATCCTCGTTTTCGTGCCGCGCGACCGCTACGACAGCGTCGTGCGCGAGAAGATCGGCACCTATCTGAAGACGATGTTCCAGGGCCGGCTTTCGGCCTACTACCCGGCCTTCCCGGAAGGCGGGCTGGCTCGTGTCCACTTCATCATCGGGCGTTCCGGCGGCAGGACGCCGAAGGTCGACCAGGCGACGATCGAGGCAGCGATCCGCGCCATCGTGCGGACCTGGGACGACATTCTGCGCGAGACCGCCGAAGAGACCGGCGCCGATGCGGCGCTCACGGCGATCGCCTCGCGCTTCTCGGGAAGCTATCGCGACAGCTTCTCACCGGCGGAGGCGCTGGCCGATGCCGGGCGCATCGCCAGGATCAGCGCGGCCAATCCGATCGCCATCGACTATTATCGTCATGCCAACCAGGAACCGCATCAGGCGGCGCTGAAGATCTATCACCATGGCAGCCCGGTGGCGCTGTCGCGACGGGTGCCGGTGCTGGAGAACATCGGTTTCCGCGTTATCAGCGAGCGCACCTTCGAGGTCGGGGACGAGGCTTCCGACATGATCAATACTGATCAGCCGGGCATGGTCTTCATCCACGACATGGAACTCGAAAACAGCTACGGCAAGCCAATCGACCTTGGCGACCGCGGCGCGCTGTTCGAAGACGCGTTCCTTTCCGTCTGGCGCGGCGACATCGACAATGACGGCTATAACGGCCTTGCCCAGACCGCCGGCCTGTGGTCGGCCGAGATTTCCATCCTGCGCGCCTACGGCCGCTATCTGCAGCAGGCCGGCATCCCACAGAGCCAGGATTTCATTGCCGCCGCGCTCAACCGCTATCCGGAGATCGCGCGTGGCCTGCATGAGCTGTTCGTCGCCCGCCTCGGACCGACGGCGCAGACGGACGGGGCGGTCGCGGCCAGGCACCTCAAGGCCAAGATCAGGGATGCGCTGGAAGAGGTTCCCAACATCGACGACGACACCATCGTCCGTCGCTACCTCAACCTGATCGAAGCCTCGCTGCGCACCAATCATTTCGTTCCCGATCTGAAGGAGAAGGGCCAGTCGCTGGCGATCAAGCTCGATTCGCAAGCGGTCGACGGCCTGCCGGCGCCGCGGCCGTGGCGGGAGATCTTCGTCTACGGCTCCGAAGTCGAGGGCGTGCATCTGCGCTTCGGCCCGGTCGCGCGCGGCGGCCTGCGCTGGTCGGACCGCGCCCAGGACTACCGCACCGAGGTGCTCGGTTTGGTCAAGGCGCAGCAGGTCAAGAACGCGGTGATCGTGCCGGTTGGCGCCAAGGGCGGTTTCTATCCGAAGAAGCTGCCGATGGGCGCCGGCCGCGACGCCATCTTCGAAGCCGGCGCGTCCGCCTACAAGAATTACGTCTCCAGCCTGTTGTCGATCACCGACAATATCGGCCTGGACGGCGTCATTCCGCCGGCTCAGGTCGTGCGGCGCGACCAGGACGACCCCTATTTCGTCGTCGCCGCAGACAAGGGCACGGCGACCTTCTCCGACACCGCCAACGCCATCAGCGAGAAGCATGGCTTCTGGCTCGACGACGCCTTCGCCAGCGGCGGCTCGGCCGGCTACGACCACAAGAAGATGGGCATCACCGCCAAGGGCGCCTGGGAAGCGGTCAAGCGACATTTCCGCGAGATGAACCGCGATATCCAGACCACACCCTTCACCGTTGTCGGCGTCGGCGACATGTCGGGCGACGTGTTCGGCAACGGCATGCTCCTGTCCGAGCAGACCCGGCTGATCGCCGCTTTCGACCATCGCGATATCTTTATTGACCCTAATCCCGACATGGCGGCTTCGATGGCCGAGCGCCGGCGCATGTTCGCTCTCGCCCGTTCGAGCTGGCAGGACTACGACAAGACAAAACTGTCCGAAGGCGGCATCATCGTTTCGCGCAGCCAGAAATCGATCACGCTGCCGCCGGCCGCGGCCGCGGCGATCGGCCTCGGCAAGACGACCGCCTCGCCGGTCGAGATCATGAGCGCCATCCTTAAGGCGCCGGTCGATCTTTTGTGGTTCGGCGGCATCGGCACCTATCTCAGGGCATCGACGGAGACCAACCAGGACGCCGGCGATCGCGCCAACGATGCTATTCGGGTGACCGCGCTCGAAGTGCGCGCCAAAGTCATCGGCGAGGGCGCCAATCTTGGCGCGACGCAGCGGGCCCGCATCGAGTTCGGGCTGAATGGCGGGCGCTGCAATTCCGACGCCATCGACAATTCGGGCGGCGTCAACTGCTCCGACGTCGAGGTCAACATCAAGATCGCGCTGGCTTCCGCCATGCGCAAGGGGGCGCTGACCCGCCCAGCGCGCAACAAGCTTCTCGCCGAAATGACCGACGAGGTGAGCGCGCTGGTGCTGTCCAACAATTACGAGCAGACGCTGGCGCTGTCCCTTGCCCGCAAGCGCGGCCTTGCCGATATCGCCCATCAGAGCCGTTTCATGGCAGCGCTCGAGGCGCGCGGCCTGCTCGACCGCAATGTCGAAGCTCTGCCGTCGCCGGCAGGCCTTGCCGAACGCGAGGCGCGCGGCGAGCCGTTGACCAGGGCCGAGCTCGGCGTGCTGCTGGCCTATGCCAAGATCGTGCTGTTTTCCGACATCGTCGCCAGCGACGTGCCGGACGATCCGCATTTCGACCGTGACCTGATGGGCTATTTTCCGGACCGGATGACGAAGAAATTCGCGGCCGAAATCCATGGCCATCGCCTGCGCCGCGAAATCATCGCCCGTGTCATCGCCAACGATCTGGTCAATCGCGGCGGCCCACCCTTCGTCAACAGGCTGCAGGAAGCAACCGGCCGCAGCGCGGCCGACGTGGTCCGGACTTTCGCTATGGTGCGCGACGGCTTTGGCTTGCCGGCGCTCTATCGCCAGATCGACGCGCTCGACAACCAGATCGACGGGCAGGTGCAGCTCGACCTTTATCAAGCCGTCAGTCGGCTTACCTATGTCGCCAGCGGCTGGTATCTCAAGAACGATACCAGCACCGCTCCGCTGGGCCAACGGATCGCCGAATTGCAGAACGCCCGCAAGGCACTGGAGCCGAAGCTCCCTTCGCTGCTTCCGGCCTTCTCGCGTGAGCGGATAGAGGAGCGGCGGCATGGTCTGGCCAAGGGCGGCGCGCCCGAACAGCTGGCAGAACATCTGGCGCTGATCGATGTGGCCGGCGTCGTGCCTGACATCGCGCTGACGGCCCGAACGGCGAATGCCGACATCATCGCCGCCGCGAAGGCGTTTTTCGCGGTCAGCGATGCCTTCCGCATTCCGCGCGTCGAGGATGCGGCGCGCTCGATCGCGCCGTCCGACTACTACGATCAATTGGCGCTTTTCCGCGCCACCGACACGATCGGCGCAGCCAGGCGCGGCATCGCCGTGGCGGCGCTCACCGGCCATGCCGGGGCGGCGGACCCGGTGGCGGCATGGCTGGAGGCCGGCGGCGAGAGGGTCGGGCGCATCCGCGAGCGGCTGCAGGCGCTGACCGAGGGCGGCGACATCACCGTGTCGCGGCTGTCGGTGGCATCGGGGCTGATCAGCGACCTGACGGCGCTGTGAGAAGTCTTCCACATCGCGCGCGATTGCCGGCAGGAACTGCGCTATAGAGCGAAACGGTGCCCCACGTGGGGCGCCGTTCGTGGGAGGGCATATGGCCGAAACAGCAGTGCAGCGAGCGCCGGAACGCGGCATCTGGGGATGGATGCTGTTCGACTGGGCAGCACAGCCGTTCTTCACCGTCATCACCACCTTCATCTTCGGTCCCTACTTCGTCTCGCGCATGGCGAGCGATCCGGAAACGGGCCAGGCGGCATGGGGTTACGGCATCGCCGCGGCGGGTCTGGCCATTGCCGTGCTATCGCCGATCCTCGGCTCGATCGCCGACCAGACCGGCCCGCGAAAACCGTGGATCGCACTCTTCGCCGCGGTCAAGATCACCAGTCTTTGCCTGCTATGGTTCGCTGCTCCCGGTTCGAACCTTTTCCTGGTCGTGCTGTTCTTCTCGCTGGCTTCGGTCGCGGCGGAATTCTCGACCGTGTTCAATGATTCGATGATGCCGCGCCTGGTGCCGAAGAGCGAAATCGGCCGAATCTCGAACATGGCATGGGGGCTCGGCTATCTCGGCGGGATGATTGCGCTGATCTTTGTCGTCGCCTTCATGGCCAGTTCGCCGGAAACCGGCAAGACGATCGTCGGCCTCGACCCGCTCTTCGGCCTCGACCCGAAGCTCGGCGAGGACGCGCGCGCCACCGGACCCCTCTCGGCGGCCTGGTATTTGCTGTTCATCCTGCCAATGTTCTTTTTCACACCGGATGCGGTGAAGGGCATTCCGCTTGGACCGGCGGTGCGCGAGGGACTGTCGGAACTGAAATCGACGCTGGGCGAAATACGCAAACGCAGCGGCATCTTCCGCTTCCTCGTCGCCCGTATGATCTATCAGGACGGCGTCAATGCGTTGCTTGCGCTGGGCGGTGCCTTTGCGGCGGCGATGTTCCACTGGTCAATCACCGAGATCGGCCTGTTCGGCATCATCCTCAACGTCGTCGCCATCGTCGGCTGCCTGGTTGCCGCACGCCTCGACTTGGCGCTCGGCTCCAAGACCATAGTGATGATTGCGCTTGTCCTGCTCAGCCTCGCCACGATCGGCATCGTCTCGACCGGGCCGGGCTACACGCTGTTCGGTGTCTGGATGCTGCCCGGAGCCGACAACGGCGGATTGTTCGGTACGCCGGCGGAAAAAGCCTACATCTTCTTTGGTCTGCTGATCGGGCTTGGCTTCGGGCCGGTGCAGGCATCGTCGCGCTCCTACATGGCGCGCAGCGTCACCGCGGCCGAATCGGGCCGCTATTTCGGCATCTATGCGCTGGCCGGCAGGGCGACCAGTTTTGCTGCGCCATTCCTGGTGGCCACAATCACCTTGGCCAGCGGCTCGTCGCGGCTAGGCATGGCGGCAATCGTGCTATTCCTCGGCGTCGGCCTGGCGATCCTGATCCGCACGCCGTATCCGGCGGATAATCCGCCGGCGGAGTAGAGCTGCTCTTTCCTTCTCCCCTTGTGGGAGAAGGTGGATCGGCGCGTGCGCCGAGACGGATGAGGGGTGCTGGAAGGAACTCAACCTGAAAACATCAAGGATTTGAATCGCTTACGCCTTCATCGTAGCGCTCCGTCCAGCACCCCTCATCCGACCGAGCTTCGCTCGGCCACCTTCTCCCACAAGGGGAGAAGGCAAGAGGCGCCTAATCCTAATGCCTGAAATGCCTGACGCCGGTAAACACCATGGCGATGCCGTGGGCGTCGGCGGCGGCGATGACATCGTCGTCGCGCATCGAGCCGCCCGGTTGGATGACGGCGGTAGCGCCGGCTTCGATCGCCGACAAAAGCCCGTCGGCGAACGGGAAAAAGGCATCCGAGGCGACAACGGAATTTTTGGTCAGCGGCTCGGCCAGGCTGGCTGCCTCGGCCGCGTCGAGCGCCTTGCGCGCGGCGATGCGCGAGGAATCGACCCGGCTCATCTGGCCGGCGCCGATGCCGACGGTGGCACCGTCTCTGACATAGACGATGGCGTTCGACTTGACGTGCTTTGCGACGCGGAAAGCGAATTTGAGATCGGCCATTTCGGCCGTTGTCGGCGCCCGCCGGGTCACCACTTTCAGGTCGAGGTCGTCGACCACCGCATTGTCGCGGCCCTGGACGAGCAACCCGCCGGAAACGGATTTCACAGTGGAGCCGGCCGCGCGCGGATCGGGCAAGCCGCCGGTGACCAGCAAGCGCAGATTCTTCTTGGCGGCGACGATGCGGATTGCTTCGTCCGAGGCGCCCGGCGCGATGATGACCTCGGTGAAGGTTTTGACGATCTCTTCGGCGGCCTCGGCATCGAGGGTGCGGTTCATCGCGACAATGCCGCCAAAGGCCGAGACCGGATCGCAGGCAAGCGCTTTGGCATAGGCCGCCTTCAGCGAAGCGCCCTCGGCGACGCCGCATGGGTTGGCGTGCTTGATGATGGCGACGGTGGCGGAGCGGGCCGGATCGAACTCGCCGACCAGTTCGAACGCGGCGTCGGTGTCGTTGATGTTGTTGTAGGAAAGCTGCTTGCCCTGAAGCTGGCGCGCCGTCGCGACGCCCGGTCGCTTGTCGCCATCGACGTAGAAGCCGGCGCTCTGGTGCGGGTTCTCGCCGTAGCGCATCACCTGGTCGAGCCTGCCGCCGAAGGCGCACCAGGTGGGATGCTCGATCTCCAGCGCTTCGGCGAACCAGCCGGAAATCGCAGCATCATAGGTCGCGGTGCGGGCGAAGGCCTTGGCCGCCAGCTTCTTGCGGAAATCCAGCGAGAGCGAGCCGAAATTCATCTCCAGCGCGTTGAGCACCGAGGCATAGTCCTCGGGATCGGTGACGATGGCGACGTAAGCGTGGTTCTTGGCCGAAGCGCGGATCATCGCCGGGCCGCCTATGTCGATGTTCTCGACGATCGAGGCGTAAGCGGCGCCGGAGCGGCGGACATCCTCGAAAGGGTAGAGATTGGAGACGACGAGATCGATCGGCTCAATACCATGATCGCGCATCGCCGCGGCGTGTTCGGGATCGTCGCGCACGCAAAGCAGCGCGCCGTGCACGGACGGATGCAGGGTCTTGACGCGGCCGTCCATGATCTCGGGAAAGCCGGTGAGTTCGGAGACGTCGCGCACAGCCATGCCTGCCTCGGCGATCGCCTTTGCCGTGCCGCCGGTGGAGACCAGCTCGACGCCGGCCGCGGCCAGCGCCCTGGCGAAATCGATGAGCCCGGTCTTGTCGAAAACGGAAAGTAGCGCGCGACGAACGGGAACGAGGTCGGGCGCGGGAATGTTCTTGGCGGCGACGGCCATGGGCTGGCGGCCTTTCACGGCTGGTTGGGACAGTGTCCGCGCGCCGTAGCACATGAGGCCTGGAAATCAAACTGCGGGGCTACCGCAGTCTCAGCTTTTTGCCGGATGACCGGCGATGGCCGTCCGTGTCAGTTGCCAATGGACTTCGGAAATCTCTGACGCCTTGAAGGCCAGCACGATCTGCCGGCTGCGGCGCGGGCCGCCAAGACCGGCGAAATAAATGGATTCTTCGACCTCGGGCGCCACCTCGGTGCAGGTGAACACCCATGTGTCGGCTTCATCGGCGGTCAGCACCAGACGGTCGTGCTCGTCCTTGAGCAGGCCTATGTCGGGATGGATGTGGAAGCGCACGGTGACGAAATCGCGGCCGTTGTTGCGGATCGCAGCATTGCCCGGCCGCAGAAGGCGATCCCTGCCGGCGAGCACATTGCCGTTCGTCGACAATTTCAGTTCGCGCTCATGCAGCAAGCCGAAGCGCGCGACATAGCCGTCATGGCGAGCCAGAAAACCCTGTGTGCCTTGCTGGTCGGTGCGCTTGCAAGGCACATGCTGCGGGCCGCCGATCAACGGCGTGCCGAGCAGATCGTTGACGCGCAGCGAGTGGCTGAAACGCGCCGACGAGGTGTCGTTGATGGTGGCTGTCGAATGGGCGGCCGTGGCGCGGGCAAGCGGCCGGAATTCGGCGGCGCCATAGGTGTCCACGCCGGCGTTGACGACATAGTGGCGGCGGCCGGAAGACAGCTCGAAGGAAAGGCATCCGGCGTGCGCCGCGTTGGAAACATCGATGCGCGGTGGCGGGCCGGTATCGGCGATCACGGTGACGCCGCCCATGGAGAGGCGCTCGTAGCCCGAATGCGGTGCGTGCAGCAATGGCGCGCCGGCGGTGTCGTCGTGGCGCAGAATGGTGGCGATGCGGTTGTGGATGGTCGCGCCCATGCCGTTGAAGCGGGCGAGGCTGCCGTCCTGGTGGCGAAAGAAACGCAGCGCCGGCAGCATGCGATCGATGGCGCCCATCAGCGCCGCCGGCGGCGTTTCGGCCTGATTGGCATAGGTCTGGCGCAGCGGCAGAAGGTCGGCGAGGATTTCAAGCACGGCCATCGGATTGCGCGAAATATGGCCGCCATCCGGCAGAATCTGACGGTCGAGTTCCTCGGCGAGGTTGCGGGTCGCGCCGCGCAGCGCCGACGCCGGCGCCGGTAGCGACAGAGCGGCAAAGGCAAGCGCGATGCGGGCGCGCAGCCTGTCCTTGCCGTCCGGCATCTCGCGTGCCATCGCCCTGAGATAGCGGATCTGCATGGCCAGCGATTTCAGGAAGGCCCGGTAGAAGGGAAATTCAGCACCCTGCAGCACCACCGAGGAATGCTGCAGCCAGGCAATGACGCGCTTGGCCGTCGTGCCGGGCTCCCAGGCGACACCGGAAATATTGCTGCCATGGATGGTGATCCAGTCGGAGACCAGCGCGCGGGCATTGGCGGCGGCAAGCTCGGTGCCGGCGGCGCGCATATGGCGCAGCCAGCGAAAGCCGTGCAGGGCCTTTTGCCAGCCGGGATTGGCCACGGCAATCTGGAAGGGCGACTTGCCGCCGGTCTCTACCAGATGTCCCGACAACGGATAGCGGCCATAATAAATCTCGAGCGCAATCTGTCGGTCGGCCAGGCGCAGGTCTGGCGGAGCGATCAACACGCGTTCCGGTGTGCGGCCGGAGTAGCGCCAGCGATGGATCGGCCCGCCACGCAGGCGCCGGCGCGTCTTGCGCCAGAACTCCTTCGCGACAAGCGTCCATAGACGCGTCGTGCTGCCGGCAGCGATCGCCAAAAGCCCTCCTCATAGCGCCCAATCCGAAGACAAGCTTATGTGATTCAAGAACTTATGCGAAGGTGAATTCCACGGAGGCCTTGAAATTCAGCCTGTTTTCCGCAGGATTCTTCCTAAAACAGTCTTCAAACTTTCAGCGTTGGCCGGGTCTGCGCATGCGGGCGGCGAAGAAGCCATCCAGGCCGGACCGTTCCGGTGAGCCGAGCTCCAGATCTGCGGGCGTGGTGCGCAGCGTGCCCTGCGGCGTCAGGAACGGATCAATGCCGGCGATCTCGCCCGGGCGGAGCGGATCGTCGACAATGTCAGCCGTCCCGGCGAGGAAGGCGCGGTGAAGCGCCTCGCCTTCGAGCGGGTCGAGCGAGCAGTTGGAAAAGACGATGCGCCCGCCAGGCTTGACCAGGCTGACGGCGCGGGCGAGCAGCCTGCGTTGCAGATCGGCGAGTTTTTCGATGTCGGCCGCCGTCTTCGTCCAGGGCACGTCGGGATGCCGCCGCACCGTGCCGGTCGAGGAGCAGGGCGCGTCGAGGAGGACGGCGTCGAACAGTTGTTCCGGCTCATATTTGAGCAGATCGGCCTGCACAACCTCTGCGGACAAACCGAGTCGTTCGAGATTTCGCGAGAGCCGCGCAAACCGGTTCTTCGAGGAATCGATCGCGGTGACCGTGGCGCCGCCGAGAATGAGCTGAGCGGTCTTGCCGCCGGGGGCGGCGCAGAGATCGGCGACGCGCAAACCCCTCACGTCGCCGAAAAGCCGGGCAGGAAGGCTGGCGGCGGCATCCTGGACCCACCAGGCGCCGTCTTCAAAGCCGGGCAGTTCAGTGACCGAGGCGCTGAGTTTCTCAACGCGCACAGTGCCGGTCGGCAGCACGATGCCGCCGAGCCGCTCGGCCCACAGCGCAGGATCGGTCTTGACCGTGAAGTCGACCGGCGCCTCGTATCTGTGGGCGGCGAGGATTTGCCGGGCTTTCTTAGTGCCATAGGCGGCTTTCAGCCGGTCGGAAAACCATTTCGGCGCTTCGTCGGTGGCGGCAAGCGCTGCAGCCAGTTCGGCCTGCTTGGATCGCGCCAGCGTGCGCAGCACGCCATTGACGAGACCGGAGAAGCGCACCGTGCGCGGATCGGACTTGGCGTGGGTCACGGCAAGGTCGACTGCGGCGCTGTCGGGAATATCGAGGAACAGGATCTGCGCCGCTGCTACATGCAGAATATGCGAAAGCGCGGTGGCGTTGGGTGGCAGCGGCTTTTCCAGGCGGCGGGCCAGCAACCCTGATATGGTCATGCGGAAGCGCAGCGCAGTGACCAGTATGGCGCGCACCAGCGCCCGGTCACGCAGGTCGAGCGCCTTGTATTGCGGATGGCCGTTCTCGTGGTCGGTCAGCCCGTCCAGCGCCGTCCTCGCATCGATGACGGCGGCCAGCAATCGTGCCGCGGCCTTGCGCGCGGCCAGGCCGGCAATAGGTTCGCCGGGGCTCGCTGCATTGTTTTCATGATCGCCTGAAATTCGGTGCCGGCGTTTCGCTTCGCTCACGACCACGGACCCTTGGGTCCGGTCGGATTGCGGCCCCAGGGATTGGACTTCGGCCTGGCCGGTTCAGCCGGCTGCTCAGCTTTCTCCCACGGGCCCGAAGGCCGCTGTTCGTCTGCCTGCCGCGGCATCGGCGTTTGCGGCCGCGCGGAGGCGGATGCGCCACCGGCCATGTCCTGCGCCATCGCCTGCAGGGCAGCGATGCGGTTGTCGGTGCTCGGGTGGGTCGAAAACAGGCTGTCCATGCGCTCGCCGGAAAGAGGATTGATGATGAAGAGGTGGGCAGTTGCCGGATTGCGCTCGGCATCCGGGTTGCGGATGCGTTCGGCGCCGCGAGCGATCTTGTCAAGGGCCGAGGCAAGCCAGAGCG
Source organism: Mesorhizobium sp. WSM4837 (assembly GCF_055811435.1). Taxonomy (NCBI): domain Bacteria; kingdom Pseudomonadati; phylum Pseudomonadota; class Alphaproteobacteria; order Hyphomicrobiales; family Phyllobacteriaceae; genus Mesorhizobium; species Mesorhizobium sp. WSM4837. The sequence goes on along the minus strand of NZ_JBVVQE010000048.1, from coordinate 31,177 downwards.
GCTGTCCACAGATCTCGGCGCCGCGCCGGTCGGCCTCGTATTCGCGGGTGCGGCTGACCGCCATCTGCACGATCATCGCGGCAAAGGGCGCCACGATCATCGCCACCAGCACACCGATAATGCCAAGGGAATTGTTGTTGTCGCGATTGCCGCCGAAAAAGAAGGCGAAATTGCCGAGCATCGAGATCGCGCCGGCAAGCGTGGCGACGATCGTCATGGTGAGCGTGTCGCGGTGCTGCACATGGGCGAGCTCGTGCGCCATCACCGCCGCGACTTCCTCATGCGACAGTTGCTGCAACAGCCCGGTGGTGGCGGCGACCGCGGCATTCTCCGGATTGCGGCCGGTGGCGAAAGCGTTGGGCTGCGGGTTGTCGATCAGATAGGTTTTCGGCATCGGCAGGCCGGCCTGTCTGGCGAGACTCTGCACGATGGCGTAATATTCCGGGGCGTTCCTTTCGTCGACCTCGACCGCGCGATTCATCGATAGCACCATCTTGTCGGCGTTCCAATAGCTGAACAGATTCATGGCGGCGGCAATCAGCAGGGCGATCACCATGCCGCCCGATCCGCCGATCAGATAGCCGACGCCCATGAACAGCGCGGTCATCGCTGCCAAAAGCATGGCGGTGCGAAGTGTGTTCATTGTCTGCTCCGTTTCTGCCGGCCTTCCGCAAAAAGGGTCGATCCTTGTCGGCTCATCGCTATATGATGGGAAACGTGTGGCCCTGTTTCAATTGGGCCATGTTTCAATCGCCGGGAATATCGCATGATCGACGAAGCCAATATATCAGGCGAAACCAGCAATGCAGACGCCGGCCCCGGTCACGACGTGCCGCAAAGGACGCTGACACCGGCAGCCCGCCGCGCTTTGGCGGAAGCGGAAGCACGGCGCGAACACTATCGCCAGCAGGAAGCCGCGATGCCCCGGGAACTCGGCGGCCGTGGCGGCAGGGAACCCGGCCGCTATGGCGATTGGGAAGTGAAGGGCCTGACCAGCGATTTCTAAGGGCCAGCGATTTCTAAGGGTATGTCGATATTCAGGTGCCTGCGAACAGCGGATTCCTGCGCTTCTCACGGACCTGCAAGTCCGCTCCGTTCCGGTTCTCGGAACCCACCTAGTCTGGTCGCTTCGCGCCCGTCTTCGACTCCGGCTCGGCCTGACCTCATCTCAACATACCCTAAGCCGCAGCGCGCTCCGCGCCGAGGACAATCCAGCCGCGGTCGTCGACGGTGACGCCGATCCCGTCATAACCGGCGATCGCAGCATGCGGCGTTTGCAACGGATGCTGGTGCGTGGCGCTAATGACCACGACGGTGGCTCCCGCGGCCTCGGCCGCCGCTATCCCGGCGGGCGCATCTTCGAAAACGAGGCAGTCGCGCGCGTCCACGCCCAGTCGCTCGGCCGCCAGCCGGAAGCAATCCGGCGCCGGCTTGCCGCGGGAAACGTCCTCGGCCGCGACAAGGGTGGCGGGAAGCGGGATGCCGGCGGCCGCGATGCGCAGCAGAGCCAGCTCGCGCGGCGCCGAAGTGACGATTGCCCAGCGCTCGGGTGGCAGCGACGCCAGAAACGCCGCGGCGCCGGCGATTGGAAGGATGCCGTCGATATCGGCCACCTCGGCCTGCAGAAGCGCATCGGCTTCACGCATCGGGTCAACGCCTGGAAGCGCCAGCCGAGCGATGGTCTCGATCGCTCGCACGCCGTGGATCGTTGGCAGGAATGCGGCAACGTCGAGATCTTGCCGGCGTGCCCAATCTGCCCAGACCCTTTCTGCCGCGGCAATCGAATTGACCACCGTGCCGTCCATATCGAACAGCAAGGCTGCGAATTTTCTGCCTGCGAACATCTGCTATCCCAAGTTGTTTCGGAAGGAACCAAAGCCTGTCGATCGACCGTAACGTCGCACCGGCGGCATGGGAAGGCACGAGATCGCCTTTTTCGACAGACCAGGGAACCACGGCCGGCCATCTCGCGTTAATCCAATCGTCTTCCACGACACTCACAAGAGGGGATCCGCAATGCTGATTCGGCTCGGCTACGAAATCGCCATCGACTGTGCTGAATCCACCCCGGTGATTTCGCTGCTCGAGATCCACAAGCAGCGCCAGGCCGACATCAAGCGGCAAACGCGCGTGCTGACCTCGCCTTCCGTCCCAACCAGGCTCTATCACGATCTTTATGGCAACACCTGCCGCCGCTTCAACGCGCCTGGCGGAGGCTTTCGCATTCTTTACGACGCCGTCGTCGAGGACAGCGGTGAGACCGACGAGGTCAACACGCTGGCCAGGGAAGTGCCGGTGGCGGAGTTGCCCGACGAGGTGCTCTGTTACCTGCTCGGCAGTCGCTATTGCGAAACCGATCATCTCAGCGATCTGGCCTGGCAGGTTTTCGGGCCTGTTCCATCCGGCTGGGCCCGGGTGCAGGCGATCGTCGACTATGTCCACAACCGTCTGTCGTTCGGCTACGGCTATGCGCGCCCGACCCGCACGGCGGCGCAGGCGCATGAGGAGCGCGTCGGCGTCTGCCGCGACTTCGCTCATCTGGCGATCACGCTCTGCCGCTGCATGAACATCCCAGCCCGCTACGTGAACGGTTATCTCGGCGACATCGGCGTGCCGGTCGACCCGGCACCGATGGATTTTTCGGCGTGGCTGGAAGTGTTCCTCGACGGCAAGTGGTACACGTTCGACCCCCGCCACAACATGCCGAGGATCGGCCGCGTCGTCATCGCGCGCGGTCGCGACGCGACCGACGTGCCGCTGCTGCACAGTTTCGGCCCGCACCGGCTCAGCCTGTTCAAGGTCTGGACCTACGAGCAGGAAAGCAATCTGTTCAACCCGCCCCATCGCGGCGTCGACAGGACGGCCAGCGCGCAGATGCTGGCATAGAAGCGCGCAAGCGCAAACGGCGCGTCCGGCTGTTACGATCACCGGGCTGTCCTACGGATATGATGCGCCTGATCCGCTTCGGCACAGACCCTCTGTGCCGGATCGGGATCGAGCTGTTGTGCTCCACGGCAGCGGTCGGGATCATGGTAAGCGCTTGGTGAACGAAACTGCCGCAGCGGCTTGTCGTTTACCGTCTATTTACCTTGCCGCATTTCGAAACCAAGCAGAAACAATGGTTTGACGATGAGCCGCCGGCTTTTGCTGCGATGACGACGCCGTCCGGCCGGAATCCTGCAATGCGGCCCTCACACGGCTCGAGTCGTGGCGAATGGAGGCGAGCATGCGGCGTTTTGGGGGTCTTGTTCACGCGATCGGCGGCTTTGCCGGAGATCGAAGCGGAAATTTAGCGGTTCTGTTCGGCATGGTCGCGTCGGTGCTGGCGCTTGGCGTCGGCTTTGCCGTCAATGTTTCGCAGCTCTACAACACCAAATCGAGCTTGCAAGGCGTGGTCGATGCGGCGGTGACCTCGACGGCACGCGACCTGACCACCGGCGTCATCAACGAGGCCGACGCCAACAAGTCGGTGCAGGCGTTTCTCGATGCCAACAGCCGAGCGGGCATGCTGCAGGCTGATCGGATCGTCCTCGACAAATTGACCATCGACAAAATCGCCAAGACGGTTCAGGCGGAGATCCATGTCGATCTTGGCCTCTATTTTCCAATCTTCGGCATGGGCGACATGAAGCGCATTGCCGCATCGACGACGGCAGTCTATTCGGACAGGACGATCGAAGTGGCGATGATGCTCGACGTCACAGGTTCAATGGCCGGCCAGAAAATAATCGACCTGAGGACGGCCGCAGCGAACGCGGTCGACAGCTTTCTGGGCGGTCAGGACCCCGCCAGCCCCCGAGTGCGAGTCTCCATCGTGCCCTACGCCAATTCGGTGAATGCCGGCGCGCTTGCCGGCAGCAGCGTCTACGTCGAAGCCTCGACCAGCCAGCGCAAGCAGGCGCCCGGCAATGGCGCTATACAGTATGTCTCCGGCTTAACGCGTCCGGACAATTGCGCCACTGAGCGCAAGGGCACCTATCAATATTCGGATGTAGGTCCCGACATCAGCATGATCAATCGCGATTACCTGTTGTCGTTCTTCGCCTGGCCGACCGGCACGGCTGCCTGCCCGGTCGCCGCGTTGAAGCCGCTGACGGCGGACGCCGTGGCGCTCAAGAACGTCATCAAGAACTTTGTCGCATCGGGCGGCACCGCGGGCCATATCGGCGTGCAGTGGACCTGGTACATGCTTTCGGAAAACTGGGGCAGTGTGATGAACGCGTCGCAGCGGCCGGCCAAGGCGGATCCGAAAAAGGTCGCCAAAATCGCGATCCTGATGACCGACGGCGAGTTCAACCTGTCCTATTTCGATGCCAGCACTGTCGGTGAGGTCTACAATGATGCCGGCAAGGAACCGACCCGCACGGCAGCCAAGACGCTCTGTACCGCCATGCGCGACAAGGGCATCGAAATCTTCACCATCGGTTTCGATCTCAACGAGGAGAATGCCCAGGCGACACTGCAGAATTGCGCGAGCCCGGATACCGGCAAGATCAAGCACTTCTATCAGGCCGCGAACGGGACGGAGCTCAACCAGGCTTTCCAGGACATTGCGCGCAACATCGAAAGCCTGGCATTGACCAAATAGAGGGCATTGACTAGGCAGGATCCGGACAAGGAAAAGGCCGCCGCTTCTTTCGAAGCCGGCGGCCTTCCGTGTTTCCGTCCATGGCGCGGCTCATGGCAGCGACGTGACTTAAAGTGCTGGTGCGTCCTTTGCGCATCCAAAGGACGCGCGGCGCTCCAGGCGTCGCCAGCCGCGCATCTCGCGCCTTAACGGGAAGACTGCTTCCCGAAAGTGCAATCCGCTGAGGCCACGTTCTGGAAAACGAAATCACTCGACATCGGATCACCTCCTTTCGATTTGTTGAACACGCCCTCATGATGGGGTGTCGATCTGCAAATGGCAAGGCGCCATCGTGAAAATGCGGTGCGCGTTTGGCGCTAACTGCTTGCGGCTATCCGATCGGACAGGCAATGTCGCTGCCGGACCGCCAGGGGCTGAGCAGGAGGAACGCGGATGGAGGCAGCCGAGAGAGCCGCACGGATCGTTCGAACGGTTATCGAGACGTTGAAGCCGGGCTTCGCGGTCAAGCTGTGGAACGGCGAGCGGATCGGCCCCGCCACCGGCCCCGTGGTCACCATCAACGACCAGGACATCGTCTGGCAGGTGATGCGGCGGCCCAACCTCTCGACGCTGATCGAAATGTGGATTTCCAAGACCATCGACGTGGAAGACGGGTCGCTGTTCGATTTCTACGCTCTGCCTGCGCAGGGCAAGCTCAGGGCGAAGCTCAAGTCGTTGCCCAAGCTCGCGGTCCTGCGCGACCTGCCAGCCGTGCTGTTTTCGCGAAAACAGATGACGGCGCGGACCGACCTTTCCGGGCGCAACCCCTTCGTCAGCGGGTCGAACAGGCAGGCAATCCAGCACCACTACGACATTTCGAACGCCTTCTACCGGCTCTTCCTCGACGAACGCATGGTCTATAGCTGCGGCTATTTCACCGATTTCGCCAATGGCATCGACCAGGCGCAGAAGGACAAGCTCGATCATATCTGCCGCAAGCTGCGGCTGAAGCCCGGCGAAAGGCTGCTCGACATCGGCTGCGGCTGGGGAGCCATGCTCATCCATGCCGCGAAAAATTACGGCGTCGTCGGCCATGGCGTCTCGCTGTCGGAAGCCCAGACCCAGCTCGCCCGCGAGCGCATCCGTGCTGAGGGACTGGAGGATCGCATCACCATCGAGATAAAGTCCTATGCCGAGCTGTCCGGCTCCTTCGACAAGATCTCGTCGATCGGGATGTTCGAGCATCTGGGGCTGGCCAACCACGCCGCCTATTTCTCGACCATTCGTCGCCTGCTCAAGCCGGGCGGCATCTATCTGCATCACGCCATCACCCGGCGCGACAAGGGCAGCATCAAGAAGACCTTGCGCAAGGGCCCGGAATTCAAAGCGCTGATCAAATACATCTTTCCCGGCGGCGAACTCGACACGATCGGCATGACGCTCGGCAATCTCGAAGCGCACGGCTTTCTTGTCTACGATGTCGAGAATTTGCGCGAGCACTACGCCCGCACCTGCCGTCTGTGGGCCGAGCGCCTCCACGCACGCTTCGATGAAGCGATCGCCGAGGTCGGCGAAGCCAAGGCGCGCCTCTGGCTGCTTTATCTCACCGGCTGTTCGATCACTTTCGAACGCGCCTCGGCGCAGATTTTCCAGACCGTCGTCACCAAGCGCGCGCGGGGCCCGAGCGGACTGCCGCCGACGCGGGCGGACCTTTATCGGTAGAGCGGGAGCGAGCGATCTCATCCGATCGGGTTTCCGCCGAACGTCGACCGGATGTTTCTTATGCCCGCTTGTTCTGCCGGTTGGCGATGAGGTCGTCGACGACCGCCGGGTCGGCCAGCGTCGAGGTATCGCCGAGCGCGGCAAAATCGTCCTCGGCGATCTTGCGCAGGATGCGACGCATAATCTTGCCCGAGCGGGTTTTCGGCAGGCCCGGAGCGAACTGAATCTTGTCGGGCGTGGCGATGGCGCCGATGTCCTTGCGGACGTGGGCGACAAGTTCCTTGCGCAACTCCTCGTTCGGCTTCTCGCCAGCCATCAATGTGACGTAGCAGTAGATGCCCTGGCCCTTGATGTCGTGGGGGTAGCCGACGACGGCGGCTTCGGAGACTTTCTCGTGCGAAACCAGCGCGGATTCGACCTCGGCCGTGCCCATGCGGTGGCCGGAGACGTTGATGACGTCGTCGACGCGGCCGGTGATCCAGTAGTAGCCGTCGGCGTCGCGGCGGCAGCCGTCGCCGGTAAAATACTTGCCCTTGTAAGTCGAAAAATAGGTCTGCACGAAGCGCTCGTGATCGCCATAGACGGTACGCATCTGGCCCGGCCACGAATCGGCGATGCAGAGATTGCCGCTGGAAACGCCTTCCAGCACCTTGCCATCGCCGTCGACCAGTTGCGGCTTGACGCCGAAGAACGGCTGCGTCGCGGAACCTGCCTTGAGCGGGGTGGCGCCGGGCAGCGGCGTGATCAGGATGCCGCCGGTCTCGGTCTGCCACCAGGTGTCGACAATCGGCACCTTGCCGTTGCCGACGACATCGAAATACCACTCCCAGGCTTCCGGGTTGATCGGCTCGCCGACCGTGCCGAGCACGCGCAGCGATTTGCGCGAGGTTTTGGTGACATGGGCGTCGCCGGCACCCATCAGCGCGCGCAAAGCCGTCGGCGCGGTGTAGAAGATGTTGACCTTGTGCTTGTCGATGACCTCCCAGAAGCGGGATTGCGACGGATAGTTCGGCACGCCTTCGAACATCAGCGTGGTGGCGCCGTTGGCGAGCGGCCCGTAGACGATATAGCTGTGGCCGGTGACCCAGCCGACATCGGCGGTGCACCAGTAGATGTCGCCGTCGTGGTAGTCGAAGACATATTGGTGGGTCATCGAGACATAGACGAGATAGCCGGCGGTGGTGTGCAGCACGCCCTTCGGCTTGCCCGTCGAGCCCGATGTGTAAAGGATGAACAGCGGGTCCTCTGCCTTCATCTTCTCCGGCTTGCATTCCGCCTCAACTGTCGCGATCTCGTCATGGTACCAGACGTCGCGCCCCGGAGCCCAACCAACCTTGGCGCCGGTGCGGCGCACGACCACGACCTTGTTGACCATCACGAAGTTCTTCGCGGCGATGTCGATCGCCTTGTCCGTGTTCTCCTTCAAGGGAATGGACTTGCCGCCGCGCAGGCCTTCATCGGCGGTGATGACGAAAGTCGATTCGCAGTCGACGATGCGGCCGGCCAGCGCGTCCGGCGAAAAGCCGCCAAAGACCACCGAATGGATGGCGCCGATCCGCGTGCAGGCGAGCATCGCATAGGCGGCTTCCGGGATCATCGGCATGTAGATGGTGACGCGGTCGCCTTTCCTAACGCCGTGCTTCTTCATCACATTGGCGAGCCGGCAGACATGCCTGTAGAGCTCGTTATAGGTGATCTTCCTGTCGTCGTAGGGATTGTCGCCTTCCCAGATGATGGCGGTCTGGTCGCCGCGCTTCTTCAGATGCCGGTCGATGCAGTTCCAGGAAACATTGGTCTGGCCGTCCTCGAACCATTTGATCGAGACCTTGCCGTCGAAGGAGGTGTTCTTGACCTTGCTGTAGGGCTTGAACCAGTCGATGCGCTTGCCGTGTTTGCCCCAGAACTTGTCCGGGTTCTTCACGCTGTCGGCGTACCATTTCAGGTAGGTGTCATTATCGATCAGCGCATTCTTCTTCCACGCCGGCTGGACGCGATGGACATGAACCTCGGACATATCTTTGCCTTCCTCCCGAAACCAGGCCGCCCGGCTTGCTCGCCGAGCGGCATCGCGGCGAAGCGGCCGCGAATTCGCGCGCATTATTAACAGTTCCGCGGTGACGGCAACATTAGACGTTGGATTCGCGCGGCGGGATGCCGCAGAGGTCGTTTTCGCCGCTATCAGCACTCGACCACGATCGCTGCTAACTGCATGTTTTTGTGTCGTAAATCCGGCCTTTAACTACGAAATATCAATAGACGATTGAGCAAATAGCGCGCACAATTTCAAATTGGGAGGAAAGGAGAATCAACCAGGGGACCGCGATGCGCGACCATTCCGAAATGGACCTGATGCTCAAGGGCTACGGCTTGACCACGGCCAAGATTCTTTATCACTTTCCCGATCACCCGCATCTGCTGCAGAGCTTCATCTGGCAGGATTACGACATCGCTCCGAAATTTCCGGTGCTGATCCGGTTCATCGAATTCTGGCAGACCAAGCTCGATGGTCCGCTGCATTCGGTGAGCTATACGCACCAGAAGCTGATCGCGCCCAATGAGTGGCGGAAGCTCGATGGCGAGTTCGTGCTGCATTAGGGCAACGGCGCAGGATGTCAGCTTACAATCGTATTGGGTGCTGAGGTCGGCGCTTTGCGGTGTCCGGCAGGACAGAGGGCCCGCGCGCATTAGACCGCAGGTGGGCTCAGCCGGGCAAAACCCTCCTGCCGGCGATACGGAAAATACGGATAGGCTGCGGTCACCGCGCTTGCTGCGTCGAGCTTCTTGATCTGGTCTGATGTCAATGACCAACCGACGGCACCAAGATTCTGGCGCAGCTGTTCCTCGGTGCGCGCGCCGATAATGACGGAGGCGACGGTCGGCCGCTGCAGCAACCAGTTGATGGCGATCTGCGGCACGGTCTTGCCGGTTTCCCTGGCCGCGGCTTCGAGCGCATCGACAACCCTGTAGAGCAGCTCGTCTTCGACCGGCGGCCCGAAGCTTGCGGTGTCGTGCAGCCGGCTTTTTTCCGGCAGTGGCTCGCCGCGGCGGATCTTGCCGGTCAGGCGGCCCCAGCCGAGCGGGCTCCACACCAGCGCGCCAACGCCCTGGTCGAGGCCGAGCGGCATCAACTCCCATTCATAGTCGCGCCCGACCAGCGAATAGTAGACCTGATGGGCGACGTAGCGCGGGTAGCCGTGCTTGTCCGCCAGGCCGAGCGATTTCATCACTTGCCAGCCGGAAAAGTTGGAGACGCCGACATAGCGCAGCTTGCCGGCGCGCACGAGACTGTCCAGCGTCGACAGCACCTCCTCGATCGGCGTTGCGGCGTCGAAAGCATGCAGCTGCAGCAGGTCGATGTAATCGGTGCCGAGACGCTTGAGCGCGTCCTCGACCGCGTTGATGAGGCGCGAACGGGAGGACCCGGCATCATTGGGTCCGTCGCCCATCGGCAGCGAGGTCTTGGTCGAAATCAGCACGGCATCGCGGCGGCCCTTGACGGCCGCGCCGAGCACTTCCTCGGAGGCGCCGTTCGAATAGACGTCGGCGGTGTCGAACAGGTTGACGCCGGCCTCCAGGCAGATGTCGACCAGCCGCCGCGCTTCCGTCGCATCGCTGTTGCCCCAGGCGCCGAACAGCGGCCCCGAGCCGCCGAAGGTTCCAGCGCCGAACGAGAGCGCCGGAACCTTCAGGCCCGAGGCGCCAAGACGTCGATAATCCATCTTTTTCTCCTGTGATGTCTAAGGGGTTCGTCGGGTTGCTACGAGCAGGCAGATGCCGGTTCGCCAAGCGTCGGGCGATCGAGGCGCAGCGCCAGCCACGCCACGGCGAGCGCCGAGAGCGGCAGCAGGGCGGCGAGCCAGGTGACGGCGCCGAGGCCGGGGCCATGCGCGATGACCATGCCGCCGAGCCAGGCGCCGGCGGCGTTGCCGAGGTTGAAGGCGGCGATGTTGAAGGACGAGGCGAGGCTCAGGCCGGCGCCTTCAGCCTTTTCCAGCACCCACATCTGCAGCGGCGCTACGGTGGCGAAGGCGGCGGCGCCGAGCAGGCCGACATGGATGACAGCCATCGCCCGGCTGTGCAGGGCGAAGGTCATCGTGCCGAGCACCAGCGCCAGCACAACGAGACTGCCGAGGACGGAAGGCACCAGCCAGCGGTCGGCGAACTTGCCGCCGGCGAGATTGCCGGCGATGAGGCCGCCGCCGAAGACAAGCAGGATCGGCGACACCGCCGCTTCCGCAAAACCGGTGATCTCGGTCAGCAGGGGGGCGATATAGGTGAAGACGGCGAAGACGCCCGCATAGCCCAGCACGGTGACGGCGAAGCCAAGCAGAACCGGGGCGCGGCCGAGCAGGGCGAGATCGCCGCGCAGGTCGCTCTTTTCCAGCGCTGCCGGGCTGCGCGGCACCAGCAGGAGAATGATGGCGAAGGCGACGATGCCGACCAGGGTTACAGCCCAGAAAGTCGCCCGCCAGCCGAAGGCCTGGCCGAGCCAGGTGCCGAAGGGCACGCCGAGGATGTTGGCGATGGTCAGGCCGGTGAACATCAGGGCGATCGCCGAGGCCTTCCTGTTGGGAGCGACCAGCCCGGTCGCAACCACCGCACCAACGCCGAAGAAGGTGCCGTGGGCGAAGGCGGTGAGCACGCGGGCAGCCAGCAGCGTCCAGTAGTCGGGGGCCAGCGCGCAGGCGAGGTTGCCCAGCGTGAAGACCGCCATCAGCGCCAGAAGCACGGTCTTGCGCGGCCAGCGGCCGGTGGCGATCGTCAGCAGCGGCGCGCCGATGACGACGCCCAGCGCATAGCCGGAGATCAACTGGCCGGCGGCCGAGATCGAGACGCCGAGATCGGCGCTGACGTCGAGCAGCAGGCCCATGATGACGAATTCGGTGACACCGATGCCGAACGCACCAGCGGCGAGAGCATAAAGTGCAAGAGGCATCGCGGTTCCCACTCCGATGACAGCAGTTTTGACGACAGGACGCCGTGTCCTCCTGCGCCCCGACCCGGAAGATCGTGTTGCCATGTGCTGTGAACCAGCCTTGCGTCGGGCACATTGTCTGTGAAATAGATTCACGAATGGCGAGGCCTGACATCAACCGCTCCGGCGAGATCGAAGTGTTTGTCCGTGTCGTCGAAGCGGGCAGTTTTTCCGCTGCGGCGCGGATGCTGCGGATGACGCCGTCGGCGGTGAGCAAGCTGATTGCGCGGCTTGAGGCGCGGCTTGGCGCGCGGCTGATCAGCCGTTCGACGCGCAAGCTCCAGTTGACTCCAGAAGGCGCGGCCTTCTTCGACAGCGGCGTGCGCATCCTGGCCGACATGGCGGCAGCCGAGCGCGAGGCGGCGGCCGGTGCTGCGCCGCGCGGCCGGCTGCGGGTCAACAGCTACGTGCCGTTCGGGCAGCACCGGCTGATCCCGCTCTTGCCGCGCTTTCTCGAACGCTATCCGGAAATCGCCATCGATCTGGTTTTGACCGACAATGTCATCGACCTGATGGAGGAGCGCGCCGATGTCGCCATCCGCGCCGGGCCGCTCGGCGAATCACGTTTGGTGGCGCGCAAGCTCGGGCAGAGCCGGCTGGTCGTCGTCGCCGCGCCATCGTACATCAGGACGCATGGCGCGCTCCAAACGCCGGCCGATCTCGATCATCACAACCGGATGGGTTTCTGCTTCGTGCGCCATGTCGACGGCTGGCCCTTCGTCGCTGCGGCCGGCGACGCCTTCATCGTCCCGATCACCGGAAACGCGCTGGTCAGCGACGGCGAGGCGATGCGGCTGATGGCGCTTTCGGGCACTGGCATCGCCCGGCTGGCGCGCTGGCATGTCGAGCCCGACATCGCCGCCGGCCGGCTGGTCCCGCTTCTGGAGGACTTCAACCCCGGCGACGAGGAGCTTACCCACGCTGTTTACGTCGGCCAGGGCAAACATTTGCCGGCCCGAGTGCGGGCCTTTCTCGACTTTCTGGTCGAGACGGTCCGGCTGAGCTGAGCCCAAGAAAGATCGGGAGCCCGCCGGCTCCCGAAATCGAAGATGAGATTTACTTCTTCTCCGCAAAGGGCGCCGGACGCCGGCCAGCCGCCTGGCGCTCGAGCATCCAGCCCGGATATTCGGATGGCAGCGCGCTGACTTCGTCGAGACGAGCAAGATCGTCGCTGTCGAGCTTCAACTCGGTGGCGGCAAGGTTCTGTTCGAGCTGCTCCATGCGGCTGGCGCCGATGATCACGCTCATCACGAAAGGCTTGGCCAAGACATAGCCAAGTGCCACCGTGGCGACGCTGACGCCGTGCTTGCCGGCGATCTCGCGCATGACGGCGACCGCCGCCCAGGCGCGGTCTTCATTGACCGGCGGGAAATTGAAGCTGGCGCGGCGGCCCTCGCCATTGCCAGGCGCGCCGGGTCCGTATTTGCCGGAAAGCAGCCCGCCCGCCATCGGCGACCAGACCATCAGCCCAAGCTTCTCCTCGTTGAGCAGCGGCACGATCTCGCGCTCCAGATCGCGGCCGGCGATCGAATAGTAGGACTGGACCGTCTCAAAACGGGCAAAGCCCTTGCGTTCGGCGATGCCCAATGCCTTGGCGATGCGCCAGGCCGCCCAGTTCGAGACGCCGACATAGCGGACCTTACCGCTGGCAACCAGATCGTCGAGCGCCCTGAGCGTCTCGTCGATCGGCGTTACCGCGTCGGTGCCGTGCAGCTGATAGAGATCGATATGGTCCAGTTGCAGCCGTTCGAGACTGCCGTCGACCGAATCTATGATGTGGCCGCGCGAGGAGCCGCGCTGGTTGGGGCCGTCGCCCATGGCGCCATGGACTTTGGTGGCGATGATCACGTCCTGCCGCTCGATGCCGAGATTGCGCAGCGACTGGCCGAGAAACCGTTCCGATGCGCCGAAGGAATAGACATCGGCCGTGTCGAAGAAATTGATGCCGGCGGCGAGCGAGCGCTGGACGATCCTGTCGACGCCATCCTGGTCGAGGCTGGCGATCAGGCCCCATTGGTTGTTTTGGTCGGCGGCGCCGAAGGTCATGGTGCCGAGACACAGTTCGGAGACAAACATCCCCGTGTTTCCAAGTTGACTGTAGCGCATGGTGCGGCTCCGGAAAGTTTTGGAATGACCCGGTAGATATAGGAACGATACGTTTCGTTTCTACTTGTTGGCGTAACGGCCGGGTGGCTCTGGACCAACTGTCCGCTAGCGGCTGCCGAAGATCGCCGAGCCGACCCTGATGCTGGTTGCACCGAAGGCGATCGCGGTTTCGTAGTCGCCGGACATGCCCATCGAAAGCGCCTCCACACCTGCCTCCGTGCTGAGCTTTTCCAGCAGCGCGAAATGCGGGCCGGGATTCTCATCGGCCGGCGGAATGCACATCAGGCCTTCGATGGCGAGACCATGGACCTCGCGGCAGCGCGTAACGAAGGGTACGGCTTCGCGCGGCTCGATCCCTGCCTTTTGCGGTTCCGAGCCGGTGTTGACCTGAACGTAGAGTTTTGGTGACCGGCCTTGCCTGGCGATTTCCTTGGCGAGTTCGGCGGCGATCTTCTCGCGATCGACCGTCTCGATGACGTCGAACAGGGCGACTGCTTCCTTCGCCTTGTTCGATTGCAGCGGACCGATCAGGTGCAGCTCGATGTCGGGGAAGGCTTGCTTCAGCGCTGGCCATTTGGCTTGTGCTTCCTGGACGCGGTTCTCGCCGAAGACGCGCTGGCCGGCGTCGATGACCGGGCGGATATCGTCGGCGCTGAAGGTCTTCGAGACCGCGACCAGCGTCACCGCGCCGGCTTGCCATCCTGCCTCGCGCTCGGCGGCGGCGATCCTCGCCTTGACCGTGAAAAACTGTTCTACGGCGCTCGCCATGCCTATATCCTGACTCTGGTTTTTGTCCTGGCCGGGGCGTCGCAGTTGACGGGTCCGGCAATCCATGGTGAACACCGCGACGACATTTCCTGAGCCGCCGGGCATGTCCGGCTGTTCGCGCATGCTTTTTAAGTGAAAAACATCCAATGGCAACCGAACGATACAATCCGCGCGCATCAGAGCCCAAATGGCAGAAGGCCTGGGACGCCAAGAAGCTGTTCGAGGCTGACAACGACGACCCGCGTCCGAAATACTACGTGCTCGAGATGTTTCCGTATCCGTCGGGGCGCATCCATATCGGCCATACCCGCAACTACACGATGGGCGACGTGGTGGCGCGCTACAAGCGGGCCAAGGGTTTCAACGTGCTGCACCCGATGGGCTGGGACGCCTTCGGCATGCCGGCCGAGAACGCGGCGATGCAGAACAAGGTTCATCCCAAGGACTGGACCTATCAGAACATCGCCGCCATGCGCGAGCAGCTCAAGGTCATGGGCCTGTCGCTCGACTGGGCGCGCGAATTCGCCACCTGCGATGTCGACTACTACCACCGCCAGCAGATGCTGTTCCTCGATTTCGTCGAGAAGGGGCTGGTGACGCGCAAATCCTCCAAGGTCAACTGGGATCCGGAGGACATGACGGTGCTTGCCAACGAGCAGGTCATCGACGGACGCGGCTGGCGCTCCGGTGCGCTGGTCGAACAGCGCGAGCTGACGCAGTGGTTCTTCAAGATCACCGACTATGCGCAGGACCTGCTGGACTCGCTGGAGGGCCTCGACGAGTGGCCAGAAAAAGTCAAGCTGATGCAGGCGAACTGGATCGGCCGTTCGGAAGGCCTGCTGATCCGCTGGCCGCTGGCCGCGCCGATTGCTGGCGAGGATGAGCTGGAGGTCTACACGACGCGGCCTGACACCATCTTCGGCGCCTCCTTCATGGCGGTCGCAGTTGACCATCCACTGGCCAAGAAGGCGGCCGAAAACAATCCGGCGCTGGCCAAGTTCATCGACGAGGTTCGCCACATGGGCACTTCGGTGGCGGCGCTGGAAACGGCCGAAAAAAAGGGCATGGATACCGGTATACGAGTCGTCCATCCGTTCGACGCGAACTGGACGCTGCCTGTCTATGTCGCCAATTTCGTGCTGATGGAGTACGGCACCGGCGCCATATTCGGTTGCCCGTCCGGTGACCAGCGCGACCTCGACTTCGCTAACCGATATGGCCTGCCGGTCATTCCGGTGGTGATACCGGAAGGCGAGAACCAAGGAAATTTCCAGATCATTGATGAGGCCTATGTCGGCGACGGCGTGATGATCAATTCGCGCTTCCTCGACGGCATGAAGCCTGATCAGGCGTTCGATGAGGTGGCGAAGCTGCTGGAACAAAAGACCATCGGCAATCGGCCGATGGCCGAGCGCAAGGTCAACTTCCGCCTGCGCGACTGGGGCATTTCGCGCCAGCGCTACTGGGGCTGCCCGATCCCGATGATCCACTGCGAGGATTGCGGCGTGGTGCCGGTTCCGAAGGCGGACCTGCCGGTCAGGCTGCCGGACGATATCGAGTTCGACCGGCCGGGCAATCCGCTCGACCGCCATCCGACATGGCGGCATGTCAAATGCCCGCAATGCGGCAAGGATGCACGCCGTGAAACCGACACGATGGACACTTTCGTCGATTCGTCCTGGTATTTCGCCCGCTTCACCGCACCCTGGGGGAACGATCCGACCGATCCCAAGGCAGCGACCGAATGGCTGCCGGTCGACCAGTATATTGGCGGCATCGAGCACGCCATTCTGCACCTGCTCTATTCGCGCTTCTTCACCCGCGCCATGCGCGAGACCGGCCATGTCGATCTCGCCGAGCCGTTCAGGGGCCTGTTCACGCAAGGCATGGTGGTGCACGAGACCTATCGGGTCGGCAGTGGATCGAACAGCCGCTGGGTTGCTCCCAGCGAGGTGCGGCTGGAAGACGTCGACGGCAAGCGCCGCGCCATCGAAATCGCGACCGGCGAAGAGGCGGTGATCGGCCCGCTCGAAAAAATGTCGAAGTCGAAGAAGAACACAGTGAGCCCGGAAGAGATCACCGACGGCTATGGCGCCGACACCGCGCGCTGGTTCATGCTGTCGGACTCGCCGCCCGAGCGTGACGTCGAATGGACCGACGAGGGTGCCGCCGGCGCGCACCGCTTCATCCAGCGTATCTGGCGCCTGGTGTCGACGGCTGCCGAATCGCTCGCCGGAATCCGACCGGCAGCGGCGAAGGAGGGCGAGGCAGGGACTGTTTCCAAGGCCGCGCACAAGGCGTTGAAATCGGTCGGCGAGGATATTGAAAAGCTCGCCTTCAACCGCGCCATTGCCCGCATCTACGAGCTCGCCAATGCGCTCACCACGCCGCTCAACGAGGCGGCCGAAGGCAAGGCCGATCCGGCGCTCAAGGCTGCCTGCCGGCAGGCCGTCGACATCCTCGTCCATCTGATTGCGCCGGTCATGCCGCATTTGGCCGAGGAATGCTGGCAGACGCTCGGCGGTACCGATCTGGTCGCCGAACGGCCTTGGCCCGTCTATGATCCGGCGCTTGTCGTCGACAGCGAGATCGTGCTGCCGGTTCAGGTCAACGGCAAGAAGCGCGGCGATTTGACAATTGCCCGCGACGCGGACCAAGGTGCCGTCGAAAAAGCGGTTCTGGCTCTCGACTTCGTGCAGAAAGCGCTTGAAGGTAGGGCACCGCGCAAGGTGATCATCGTCCCGCAGAGGATCGTCAATGTCGTTGCCTGATCCGAGGAAGACAGAAGTGACGCATTTGCTGCGCCGTATAACGCTGTATGGCCTGGTCGCTTCGGTTGCGCTGGTTTCGGCCTGCACGGTGCGCCCGCTCTATTCGAGCGCGCCGCTGTCGGCCGGCTCGCAAGTCGGGGCTGCCGCCGAACTCGGGTCCATCTCGGTCAAACCGGTCAACACCCGTTACGCCCAGCAGGTCCGCAACAATTTGATCTTCGCGCTCGGCCAGGGTGCGGGCGAGCCGGCGTCCCCCGCCTATTCGCTCGATCTCGGCGTTACCGAACTTGTTGAATCCGCTGCAACCGTGCAGATCACGACCGATGACGACGAGCCAACGGCGGGCACGGTGACACTGACCGCGAATTATCTCCTGACCGACGCCAGGACCGGCAAGACCATCGCGACCGGCAAGCGCTCGATAGCGTCGTCCTTCGACAGGCCGCGTCAGGAGTTTGCCTCCTACCGGGCGCAAATCGACGCCGAGAACCGCGCGGCGCGCGAGCTGGCGGATCTGCTGCGCCTGTCGATCGCGCAGGATCTGGTCAAGCACGGCAAGACAGTGGCCGGTTAGAATTTTTCGGCTTGGGCCGAGACGTTCCGGTTACCGCCGAGGCCTGATTGATGGCGCAAAAAAAGGCCGATTGCTCGGCCTTTTTTATGTGAACACCGCGTCTTGATTTCAGCCGATTGTCTGGCCGGTCTTGGCCCAGTCGGCGAGGAATTGCTCCAGGCCCTTGTCGGTCAGCGGGTGCTTGACCAGCGCCTTCAGCGTCGCCGGCGGCGCGGTGATGACGTCGGCGCCGATCAGTGCGGCCTGCTTGACATGGTTCACCGTGCGCACCGAGGCGGTCAGGATCTCGGTCTGGAAATCATAATTGTCGTAGATGGTGCGGATATCCGCAATCAGCTCCATGCCGTCCCAGCCGCTGTCGTCGATGCGGCCGACGAAGGGCGAGATGAAGGAGGCACCGGCCTTGGCGGCGAGCAGCGCCTGGGTGGCCGAGAAGCACAGCGTAACATTGACCATGCGGCCGTCCGACCGGATGTCCTTGCAGGCCCTCAGGCCGTCGAGCGTCAGCGGCACCTTGATGCAGACATTATCGGCGATCCTTGCCAGGATCTTGGCCTCCGCCATCATGTCCTTGTATTCGGTGGCGACGACTTCGGCCGAGACCGGTCCCTTGACGATCTCGCAGATCTCTCTTGTGACGTCGGCGATCTTGCCGCCGGATTTGAGGATCAGCGAAGGATTGGTGGTGACGCCGTCGAGCAGCCCCAAATCATTCAGTTCACGGATTTCCTTGACATCGGCGGTGTCGACAAAAAATTTCATGACGGTCTCCTGAAGATTTTTATCGCATCGGCCCGAAAATCGAATCGATTTTCGGAAGCACGATGCGAGGTTTAAAGTTCTAGAGCGTACTTTGTGCGTCCGGATGGACGCACGTCGCTCTAGTGCGTGTCATGCACATTTGGGGTCGGACTTTGATCTAGACCAAAGTCGGGGCAAGGTCACGCCTCATGATCGAAGATTCGCCCTTTGTCGCGGCCGCACCGGTGCTGGTGCCGATGCCCGCCGAGCGCCCCTACACCTATGCCGTGCCCGCCGGCATGCGCGTGGTGCCGGGCTCGATCGTGCGCGTTCCGCTCGGCCCGCGCCAGGTCGCCGGCATCGTCTGGGACGGAGCCGTCGAAAAGGTCGATGCCAAAAAACTGCGCCCGATCGAGCAGGTCTTCGACTGCCCGCCCATCGACCGCGCTATGCGCCGCTTCGTCGACTGGATCGCGCAATACACGCTGTCGCCGCCCGGCATGGTGGCGCGTATGCTGCTGCGGGCGCCGGAGGCCTTCGACCCGGAACCGTGGATCGAAGGGCTGCAACGCACCTTGGCCAGACCCGACCGTGTGACGGATGCGAGGATGCGCGTGCTGGAGACAGCCGAAGGCGGGCTCGCCTGGACGCGGTCCGGGCTGGCGCATGCGGCCGGCGTGTCGTCGACGGTGATCGACGGGCTGAAGGCGCAAGGCGTGTTCGAGACCGTCATGATCCCGCCGCGACCGGTGGTCGCAGCACCCGACCCAGGCTACGCCCAGCCATCGCTGATGCCGGACCAGCGCGATGCAGCCGAGATGCTGCGCAGCAATGTCGCGGCCGGCGCATTCGGCGTCACGCTGCTCGACGGGGTGACCGGATCGGGCAAGACCGAGGTCTATTTCGAGGCGGTGTCGGCGGCGCTCGACCGCGGCAAGCAGGTGCTGATCCTGCTGCCGGAGATCGCGCTGACCCACGCCTTCCTCGAGCGCTTCCAGGAACGGTTCGGCGCCAAGCCGGCCGAATGGCACTCGGACCTGCCGCCAAGGATGCGCGAGCGTGTCTGGCGGCAGGTGGCGGAGGGTGGCGTGCGCGTCGTTGCCGGCGCGCGTTCGGCGCTGTTTTTGCCGTTCAGGGAGCTTGGGCTGATCGTCGTCGACGAGGAGCACGACCCCGCCTACAAGCAGGAAGACCGCGTCTTCTACAATGCCCGCGACATGGCGGTGGTGCGCGGCCACATCGGCGGCTTTCCGGTCGTGCTCGCCTCGGCGACACCGTCGGTCGAAAGCCGGGTCAATGCGAGCCAAGGCCGCTATAGCAGGGCGGTGCTTTCGGCGCGCTTTGCCGAGGCGGCGCTTCCCGACCTGAAGACGATCGACATGCGCCGCGCCCCGCCGGCACGCGGCGGCTTCCTGTCGCCGGTGCTGCTTGGCCACATGCGCCAGACACTGGAGAAGAAGGAACAGTCACTGCTGTTCCTCAACCGGCGCGGCTATGCGCCGCTGACGCTGTGCCGGGTCTGCGGCCATCGCTTCGGTTGCCCGGTCTGCTCGGCCTGGCTGGTCGAGCACCGCTTTCGCGGCCAGCTCGTCTGCCACCATTGCGGGCACAATGAGCGGCGGCCCGAGGCCTGCCCGGAATGCGGCACGCTCGACCATCTGGTCGCCTGCGGGCCGGGCGTCGAGCGCATCGCCGAAGAGGTCGTCGCGCATTTCCCCGACGCCCGCACCATCGTCCTGTCGTCTGACCTGATGGGCGGCGTGCGGCGGCTGAGGCTGGAGCTTGAAGCCATCGCAAATGGCGAGGCCGACATCGTCATCGGCACGCAGCTCGTCGCCAAGGGCCACAATTTCCCCAACATGACACTGGTTGGCGTGGTCGACGCCGACCTCGGCCTGGCCAATGGCGATCCGCGCGCCGCCGAACGCACCTTCCAGCTACTCAGCCAGGTGACCGGCCGCGCCGGCCGCACCGGCAAGAAGAGCCTTGGCCTGCTGCAGACCTTCCAGCCCGACCACCCGGTCATGCGGGCGATCGTCTCCGGCGACGCCGAGGCTTTTTACGAGCGCGAAATCGCTGAGCGCGAGCGGGCGGTGCTGCCGCCTTTCGGCCGGCTCGCCGGCGTCATCGTCAGTGCTGCGACGCGGGCCGAAGCGGAGGGCCATGCGCGGGGTTTGCGGCGCGCCGCACCTCAGGCCGCCGATCTGTTCGTGCTCGGCCCGGCCGAGGCGCCGCTGTCGCTGATCGGCGGCCGCCATCGCTTTCGCCTGCTGATCCAGGGCGAGCGGCGCGCCGACATGCAAGGGTTCATCCGCACCATGCTGGCCGAGGGACCGAAGCTGCGGGGCTCGGTGCGCGTGCAGGTCGACATCGACCCGCAGAGCTTTTTGTGAGGCGTTTGGAGTTAGTCTAGTCGGCCGCAGGCGGGTCTTGCAATATATTCCAGCACCACACCTCGAGCGCCTCACTCCCTGTGTGGTCTCATGTGGTCATAATGCATAGCATGCATAGCGTTCCATAAAGGAGGAACAGCCCGTCATGAAGCTCTTGGTACGACGCGCATCCATACCGAGGCGGCGGTCGTGTTCGCGTTGGACTGATGCGCGCCCGTAATTCGTGACGCGCATCTGGCGCATGGCTCTTGCTTCGCTAGAATGCCCGAAATTTCGAAACAGCCATTTGCGAGGGGACAGTATGGAATTTGCGTTTCCGTGGCCGATGAGCCAGGGCGAGTGGCTGGCGTGGTCGAGCGCCGTCGTGACCTTGCTGTTCGGGCTGATGTTGTTCCTGGCGCCGGCACTGGCTTTCCGGATACTCAGACTGCAGGTCAAGCCCGAAAAGGCGGCGGCGATCGCCGAAGGGCGCGGCAGGATGTCAGGCTTCTATCTCGGCGTCGGCCTGTGCTGCATTCTGCTGGCGCAACCGCTGCTCTACATGGCGCTTGGCTTTTCCTGGCTGTTCACCGCCTTCGGTCGCCTGCTGTCGATGATGTCGGACAGCGCCAACACACCTTTCAACTGGGCGTCCATCGTGGTCGAACTGGTGCTGGCGGCGCTGCCGCTTGCCTTCGCTTTCGGCTTTGTGCCTTGAATCAAAGGCTAATTCGGGACCGGCGGTCGAACCGCGCCGCCGGATGCGACAATAGTGCCTGAAAACCATGCGGGGCGACGCATTGCGGTCTTAAAATGCCTGTGCTAGACGGCAATCGACTTTCGGCCGGGGATAGCGGAAGCCGCGTCTTCGTGCTTGGAAAAATGCAGTAAGGTCAAAGATTTAGCCAGAGTTTTCGCTCGCGCCAATAATCTGCGGCCTGTCAGACAAGAGAAAAGACGGTCCGTGGCCCAATCGTCATCGCCAATCTCAGGTGTCGCAGAGCGCTATGCGGGTTCGCTGTTCGAGCTCGCGCTCCAGGCGAATTCGGTCGGCCAGGTCGAGGCCGACCTCAACAGTTTCGCGGCGATGCTCGAAGGCAGTGCTGATCTGACCCGGCTGATCAATAGCCCGGTGTTCTCCAGCGAGGACCAGGCCAAGGCCATTGCGGCGATCGCCGACAAGGCAGGGATCACCGGCCTCACCGGCAATTTCCTGCGCGTCGTCGCCCAGAACCGCCGTCTGTTCGCTATTCCCGGCATGATCAAGGCATTCCGCCAGATCGCCGCCGAGCATCGTGGCGAGACCGCCGCTGAAGTGACCTCGGCGCATGCGCTGACCGACGCCCAGCAAACCGAGCTGAAGGCGGCGCTGAAAAGCGTTGCCGGCAAGGATGTCGCGATCACCGTGACCGTCGATCCGTCGTTGCTCGGCGGGCTGGTGGTCAAGATAGGCTCGCGCCAGATCGATACGTCGCTCAAAACCAAACTCAATTCGCTCAAGCTTGCACTGAAAGAGGTCGGCTGATGGACATCCGCGCCGCGGAAATTTCCGCAATTCTGAAAGACCAGATCAAGAATTTCGGCAAGGAGGCCGAGGTCTCCGAAGTCGGCCAGGTTCTGTCCGTCGGTGACGGCATCGCCCGCGTCTACGGCCTCGACAATGTCCAGGCCGGCGAGATGGTCGAATTCCCCGGCGGCATCCGCGGCATGGCGCTCAATCTCGAAGCTGACAATGTCGGCGTCGTCATCTTCGGCGCCGACCGAGACATCAAGGAAGGCGATATCGTCAAGCGCACCGGCGCCATCGTCGATACGCCGGTCGGCATGGGCCTGCTCGGCCGCGTCGTCGATGCGCTCGGCAACCCGATCGACGGCAAGGGCCCGATCCAGGCGACCGAGCGCAAGCGCGTCGACGTCAAGGCGCCCGGCATCATTCCGCGCAAATCGGTGAACGAGCCGATGTCGACCGGCCTCAAGGCCATCGATGCGCTGATCCCGGTCGGCCGCGGCCAGCGCGAGCTGGTCATCGGCGATCGCCAGACCGGCAAGACCGCGATCATCCTCGACACAATGCTCAACCAGAAATCGGTGCACGAGCACGGCCCGGAGAAGGAAAAGCTCTACTGCGTCTACGTCGCCGTCGGCCAGAAGCGCTCGACCGTTGCGCAGTTCGTGAAAGTTCTCGAAGAGCGCGGCGCGCTCGATTATTCGATCATCATCGCCGCCACCGCTTCCGATCCGGCGCCGATGCAGTTCCTTGCGCCGTTCACCGCCTGCACGATGGGCGAATATTTCCGCGACAACGGCATGCACGCGCTGATCAGCTACGACGATCTGTCGAAGCAGGCCGTCGCCTATCGCCAGATGTCGCTGCTGCTGCGCCGCCCGCCTGGCCGCGAAGCCTATCCGGGCGACGTCTTCTACCTTCATTCGCGCCTGCTGGAGCGGGCCGCCAAGCTCAATGACGACAATGGCGGCGGCTCGTTGACGGCTCTGCCGATCATCGAGACCCAGGCCAACGACGTGTCGGCTTATATCCCGACCAACGTCATCTCGATCACCGACGGCCAGATCTTCCTGGAAACCAATCTGTTCTTCCAGGGCGTCCGCCCGGCGGTCAATGTCGGCCTGTCGGTGTCGCGCGTCGGCTCCTCGGCGCAGATCAAGGCGATGAAGCAGGTCGCCGGCTCCATCAAGGGCGAGCTCGCGCAGTACCGCGAAATGGCGGCCTTCGCCCAGTTCGGCTCCGACCTCGACGCCGCGACGCAGCGCCTGCTCAACCGCGGTGCACGCCTGACCGAACTCCTGAAGCAGCCGCAGTTCTCGCCGCTCAGGGTCGAAGAACAGGTCGCGGTGATCTTCGCCGGCGTCAACGGCTATCTCGACAAGTTGGCGATCGACCAGGTCAGCAAATTCGAGCATGGCTTGCTCAGCCACATGCGCTCGGCCGGCAAGGAGGTGCTCGACGGCATCCGCAAGGAGAAGGCGCTGTCGGACGATCTGCGCGCCAAGCTGAAGGCGGAGATCGACACCTTCGCCAAGACCTTTGCTTGAACGACGGCCGGACGGACGGGATCAGGTTTGAAGCATGCCTTCACTAAAAGACCTTCGTAACCGTATCGCCTCGGTCAAGGCGACGCAGAAGATCACCAAGGCGATGCAGATGGTCGCCGCGGCGAAGCTGCGCCGCGCGCAGGAGGCGGCGGAAGCAGCGCGCCCCTATTCGGAGCGCATGGGCGCGGTGCTGGCCAACATCACCCAGGCGATCGGCGGCGGCGGCGAGGCCCCGGCGCTGATGACCGGCACCGGCAAGGACGACGTGCATCTGCTCGTCGTCTGCACCGCCGAGCGTGGTCTGTGCGGCGGCTTCAATTCGCAGATCGCACGCCTTGCCCGCGACCACATCCGCAAGCTTTTGGCCGACGGGAAACAGGTCAAGATCATCTGCGTCGGCAAGAAGGGGTTCGACATCCTGCGTCGCGACTATGCGGCGCTGATCCTCGAGCGCGTCGACTTGCGCGAGGTGAAGACGCTGGGCTTCGTCAATGCCGATGGCATTGCCAAGAAGGTCATCCATCTCTTCAACGAGGGCGGCTTCGACATCTGCACGCTGTTTTACTCGCAGTTCAAATCGGTGATCAGCCAGATCCCGACAACCCAGCAGATCATCCCGGCAGGCGTGGCTACCGCTACCGCCGAAGCGACGGACGGCGGCAGTGCCGTCTATGAATACGAGCCGGAGCCGGGCGAAATCCTCTCCGATCTCATTCCGCGCAACATTTCCGTACAGGTTTTTCGCGCCCTGCTCGAAAACGCCGCCGGCGAGATGGGCGCCAAGATGAGCGCCATGGACAATGCGACGCGCAACGCAGGCGACATGATCAACAAATTGTCGATCACCTACAACCGCCAGCGGCAGGCGCAGATCACCAAGGAATTGATCGAAATCATTTCGGGCGCCGAGGCGCTCTAGGCGCGCTCCCATGAAGGTCGGCGACCTTCAGGCGGATCGCGTGAGAAACAAAGAGACGAAAAGGGTAAAGACGATGGCGAAAGCAGCGACCCCCCAGAAGGCGGCCCCGAAGACCGCCGCGACGGCGGCAGCACCGGCAAAGGCTCCGGCAGCCGCAGCGAAGGCGGCTCCGGCCAAGAAGGCGGCAGCGCCCGCCAAGGCTGCCGCGGCGAAGGCGCCGACCGTTGCCATCAACAAGACCGGCCTGGCTGGCAAGGTTCGCCAGGTCATCGGCGCCGTTGTCGACGTGCAGTTCGGCGAACATCTGCCGGCGATCCTGAACGCCCTGGAAACGTCCAATGTCGGCAATCGCCTCGTGCTCGAGGTGGCGCAGCATCTCGGCGAGAACACGGTGCGCTGCATCGCCATGGACTCGACCGAAGGTCTGGTTCGCGGCCAGGACGTCTATGACACCGGCGCGCCGATCACCGTGCCGGTCGGTCCGGGCATGCTCGGCCGCATCATCAACGTCATCGGCGAGCCGGTCGACGAGGCAGGCCCGGTCGACGGCATCGAGATGCGCTCCATCCACCAGCCGGCGCCGACCTATGTCGAGCAGTCGACGGAAGCACAAATCCTGGTCACCGGCATCAAGGTTCTCGACCTGCTGGCACCCTATGCCCGCGGCGGCAAGATCGGCCTGTTCGGCGGCGCCGGCGTCGGCAAGACGGTGCTGATCCAGGAATTGATCAACAACGTCGCCAAGGCGCATGGCGGCTTCTCGGTGTTCGCCGGCGTCGGTGAGCGCACCCGCGAAGGCAACGATCTCTATCACGAGTTCATCGAGTCCGGCGTCAACAAGAAGGGCGGCGGCGAAGGATCCAAGGCGGCGCTGGTCTATGGCCAGATGAACGAGCCGCCGGGCGCACGCGCCCGCGTCGGCCTGACCGGGCTGACTGTTGCCGAATATTTCCGCGACCAGGGCCAGGACGTGCTGTTCTTCGTCGACAACATCTTCCGCTTCACGCAGGCGGGCTCCGAAGTGTCGGCGCTGCTCGGCCGTATCCCCTCGGCCGTGGGCTATCAGCCGACGCTGGCCACCGACATGGGCGCGCTGCAGGAGCGCATCACGACGACGACCAAGGGCTCGATCACCTCGGTGCAGGCTATCTACGTGCCGGCCGACGATCTAACCGACCCGGCGCCGGCGACCTCGTTCGCCCACCTTGACGCGACGACCGTGCTCAACCGCGCGATCTCGGAAAAGGGCATCTATCCGGCCGTCGATCCGCTCGATTCGACCTCGCGCATGCTCGACCCGATGGTCGTCGGCGAAGAGCACTACCAGGTCGCCCGCCAGGTGCAGTCGATCCTGCAGCGCTACAAGTCGCTGCAGGACATCATCGCCATCCTGGGCATGGACGAGCTGTCGGAAGAGGACAAGCAGACGGTGGCCCGCGCCCGCAAGATCGAGCGCTTCCTGTCGCAGCCCTTCTTCGTCGCCGAAGTGTTCACCGGCGCGCCGGGCAAGCTGGTCGATCTCGCCGACACCATCAAGGGCTTCAAGGGCCTCTGCAACGGCGACTACGACCACCTGCCGGAAGCCGCCTTCTACATGGTCGGCGGCATCGAAGAAGCGGTCGAGAAGGCACAGCGCCTGGCGGCCGAAGCGGCGTGATTGGTGAATGGTCAATAGTGAATTGTGAATGGGGAGCAGCGGACAGGAAATCGAGGCTGAGTGAAGGTCTTTCGGACCATTCACCATTCACCATTCACCATTCGCTGAGTTGATCATGCCTGAAGCTTTCAAATTCGAACTGGTCTCGCCGGAGCGCCTGCTGGTTTCCGAGCAGGTCGAATCCGTCGTCATTCCCGGCGCCGAAGGCGAAATGACCGTCATGGCCCATCACGCGCCGGTCATGACCACGATCAAGCCCGGCGTCGTCACGGTGAAGACCGCAGAAGGCAAGGCAGAGCGCTACGTCGTGTTCGGCGGCTTTGCCGACATTGTTCCGGCCGGCTGCACGCTGCTGGCCGAATCGGCTGTAGCCGTCGGCGACATCGACCGCGCCGACCTCGCCCGCCGTATCCAGGAAGCCAGGGAAGACGTCGCCGACGCCAAGGACGACGAGACGCGCAGCAAGGCCGAGCAGTTCCTTAGCCAGCTCACCACACTCGAAGGCGCGATTTTGCCGGCATAGGGCGGGGCGCCCTCTTGCCTTCTCCCCTTGTGGGAGAAGGTGGATTGGCGCGCAGCGCCAAGACGGAAGAGGGGTGTTGGACGGAGTGCTGTCGGCGCCAAGCTGGAGCACCCCTCATCCGACCTCGCTTCGCGAGGCCACCTTCTCCCACAAGGGGAGAAGGTAAGTGCCTCAGCCCGTTCGCGATCTACCGCGCGCATGGCGCGTTGCAGGCCGGCCTCAGAGCTTTTCGCCCTCAATGCCCAGCGCTGTGAAAGCAGCAGCCACGCCGCCCTGGCGCAGGCGTTCGAGATGGGCGGCCGCGAGGTCGATCAGCGTCAGGCGCTCGGCACCGCCCTTGGCGAAGCCGGCCAGGTCGAACATCGCCACCACCGCTTCGCCAGCCGACAGATGCCGAGTGTCGAGTGCGGCCAAAGCCAAGTCGAGCGGGTCGGTGAAGTGGTTTTCCGGCAAGGCTTTGCCGCGCGCCTCGCAAGCCGCGATCCAGGCGGCCACCACCAGCATCAGATAGGCGGGCGGGGCACCGTTACTCATCCGCTCCATTGCCGAGGCAATGATGCGCTGAGGCAGTTTCTGGCTGCCATCATTGGCGATCTGCGCCGTCCGATGGGCGAGCGCGGTGTTCGAATAACGCTTGGCGAGCTGGGCCGTGTAGTCGGTCGTGTCGAGCCCGGCGTCTTTCGGCAGTGTCGTGATCGCCTCGGCCCACAATCCGTCGACGAATTGCCGGATCGCCGGATCGGCGAAGGCGCGGTCGACCGTCTCATAGCCGCTGAGCAGGCCAAGATAGGCGATCGCCGAATGCGAGCCGTTGAGCAGGCGCAGTTTCATGTCCTCGAACGGCCCGACGTCACCGACCATGGTGACGCCGAACCTTTCCCAGGCCGGCCTGCCCGCCGGGAAATCGTCTTCGACCACCCATTGGCAGAACGGCTCGGTCATGACAGGCCAGGCGTCGACGACGCCGAGCTGGCCCGATATCCGTGCCCGGTCGGCATCGGTGGTCGCCGGCACGATGCGATCGACCATGCTCGACGGAAATGCCACCTCGTCAGCGATGTGGCGGGCGAGATCGGTACCGCGCAAAGCGCCGAATTCGACCAGCAGCCGGCGCAGCGTGGCGCCATTGGCAGGGAGATTGTCGCAGCACAGCACGGTGAATGGCTGGATACCGGCGACGCGGCGGCGCGCAAGCGATTCGGCCAGAAAACCATGCGCCGTCCGCGGCATTTGCGGGTTGGCTAAATCGTGGACGATGTCGGGATGGGCTGTGTCCAGTCCGCCACCCGCCGCCCTGAGATAGGCTTTTTCGGTGATCGTCAGTGTGACGATGGCGGTGCGCGGATCAGTCAGCGCGGCCAGCACCGCACCGGGATCTTCCGGCGCCACCAGCATCGACAGGATCGAGCCGACGACGCGCAGGCTTTCGCTGTCGCTGCTCCTGACCGCCAGCGTGTAAAGTCCGTCCTGCGGCGCCAGCGCGTCGCGTGTGTCGGCGCTTCGCAGCGAGACGCCGACAATGCCCCAATCCGTCTCTCCTGCCTCCAGGCAGTCGTCGACATAGGCTGCCTGATGGGCGCGGTGGAATGCGCCGACGCCGAGATGGACGATGCCGGGTACGACACGGTTGCGGTCGTATCCGGGGACCGCGACCGAAGCCGGCAATGCCTGCCGCGTGCTGTTGGAAAGGCGTCTGTCTGTCATCGTGCGATGGGTCTGATCGAGCTCGTGCCGGGCGTGGCCAGCATGCGGCGTAACATCCGTTTCGTTCCCGCACAATGGGCTGACGCCGCGTTAAAGTCATCATACAACAATCTATTTTTTGTATGTTGACATTATTTCTTTCCGATCCTACCGATGGCCGGGTTGGGAGGAACGACGTGGCCGCATTGACCGATCCGGATCTGCTGTTTCCCTCGGAGGCGCGTCCGCTGTCGCTCGCCCGCGATCTCTACGCCGCTGTCAAGGATCTGCCGATCGTCAGCCCGCACGGTCACACCGATCCGCGCTGGTATGCGCTCAACGAGGCGTTTTCCGATCCAGCGCAATTGCTTGTTGTGCCGGACCATTACATCTTCCGCATGCTGTTCAGCCAGGGCGTCCGGCTCGAGGATCTTGGCGTGCCAACGCTCGACGGCTCACCGGTGGAGACCGACGGCAGGACGATCTGGCGCCGCTTCGCCGAGCACTATTATCTGTTCCGCGGCACGCCGACGCGGTTATGGCTCGACCATGTGCTTGCCTACCTGTTCGGCATCGAAGAGCCGCTGACGGCCGCAACCGCCGACGCCCACTACGACACGATCTCGACCTTGCTGCAGTGGGAGAATTTTCGCCCGCGAGCCCTGTTCGAGCGCTTCAACATTGAGGTCATCGCGACGACCGAAGGCGCGCTCGACGATCTCAGATGGCACCAGATGATCCGCGACAGCGGCTGGGAGGGCCGCGTCGTCACCGCCTATCGGCCGGACGCCGTCGTCGATCCCGATTTCGAAGGCTTTTCTGCCAATCTCGATCGGCTCGGCGACATCACCGGCTGCGACACCGGCAGCTGGGCCGGCTATCTCGATGCGCATCGCCAGAGAAGGGCCTTCTTCAAAAGTTTTGGCGCGACCGCGTCGGATCACGGCCATCCGACGGCAGAGACCGCCAATCTGTCGGATGCTGCCGCGCATGAATTGTTCAACCGCATCCGCCGGGGTTCGGACGACGAGCGTGAGCGAAAACTGTTTCGCGCCCAGATGCTGACCGAGATGGCCAAGATGAGCCGCGACGACGGGCTGGTCCTGCAGATCCATCCCGGCTCCTGGCGCAATCATTCGCCTGCCGTCTTCCACAAGTTCGGCAGGGACAAGGGTTTCGATATCCCGACCAGAACCGACTATGTGACGGCGCTGAAGCCGCTGCTCGACTGCGTCGGCCTGGAGCGCGACCTTGCAATCATCCTCTTCACGCTCGACGAGACCAGCTATGCGCGCGAACTGGCGCCACTCGCCGGCGTCTATCCTGCGCTGAAGCTCGGGCCGGCCTGGTGGTTCCACGACAGCCCGGAGGGCATGCGCCGGTTCCGCGAGATGACCACCGAGACTGCCGGCTTCTACAACACCGTCGGCTTCAACGACGACACCCGCGCCTTTCCATCCATCCCGGCCCGCCATGATGTGGCGCGTCGGGTCGATTGCGCCTTTCTTGCGCGTCTCGTCGCCGAGCACCGGCTCCGCGAGGACGAGGCGCACGAGCTGGCGCTGGAACTTGCCTATACGCTCGCGAAAAAGGCGTACCGGCTCTAACGGCGCTTGCCGCCATCGTTCAAACGGGAGGAACCAATGCTGCATTTTTCTAGACTGGCGGGAGCTACGCTACTGGCCGCCGCACTGATGGCCGGAACGGCAAGCGCCCAGACGGTCCTGCGCTCGTCCGACACGCACCCGGACGGCTATCCGACGGTCGAGGCGGTCAAATATTTTGGCGAGCTTGTGAAGGAGCGCACGGCCGGCCGCTATTCAGTCGATGTCTATCATTCCGCGCAGCTTGGCGAGGAAAAGGACACGATCGAGCAGGTGCGCTCCGGCGTGATCGACCTCAACCGCGTCTCGATGGCGCCGTTCAACGGACTCATCCCCGAAACCACCGTGCCCTCGCTGCCCTACATCTTCCGCTCGGAAGACCATATGCACAAGGTCATGGACGGACCAGTCGGCGACCAGATCGCGGCGGCGTTCGAACAGGTCGGGCTGGTGCTGCTCGCCTTTTATGACGGCGGCGCGCGCTCCTTCTACAATTCGAAGAAGCCGATCAACACTGTAGCCGATATGGCCGGCTTGAAATTCCGCGTCATCCAGTCCGACATATTCGTCGACATGGTGGCCGCACTCGGCGCCAACGCGACGCCGATGCCGTATGGCGAGGTGTATTCGGCGATCGAAACCGGGGTCATCGACGGCGCGGAGAACAATTTTCCGAGCTACGACACCGCCAAGCATGCGGAAGTCGCCAAGCACTATTCGCTCGACGAGCACACGATGGTGCCGGAAGCCTTTGTCATGGCGAAGTCGAGCTGGGACAAGCTGACGCCGGAAGACCAGGCGATCTTCAAAGCGGCCGCCAAGGAAAGCGTCGCCAAGCAGCGTGAGCTGTGGGCCGCCAAGGTCAAGGAATCGCGTGCCAAGGTCGAGGCGGCCGGTTCGCAGATCACGACGCCGGACAAGCAGCCCTTCATCGACGCGATGGGACCGGTCTACGAAAAGCACGTCAAGGACGACAAGCTGAAGGCGATGGTCGAAGCCATTAGGGCCGTGCAGTGATCAGCGGGGGGGGGGGGGGGGCGCCCCCCCCCCCCCCCGGGGGGGCAGCCCCCCCCCCCCCCCCCCCACACCCCCCCCCCCCCCCCGCCCCGCCCGCGGGGGGTGTGGCGGGCCCCCCCCCCGG
>NZ_JBVVQE010000047.1:0-54729 GCF_055811435.1 Mesorhizobium sp. WSM4837 | reverse complement strand
CGCCGTCCCCTCGATTCGCCGCCGCCGAACCGAGTGAATCACGCTCCGCAGCACAAGGGAATCGCAAAACCGAATTGCAGGAAAACAGCGCTCATAAACCGCCAATCCTGCAATTCCGAAGCCGCTATCCGCCTCAATCAACATGCCAGATCAATGGCTTGCGGATAGTTCACGGTCGACTAATCAGTCATGTGCTAATGGCCATATGGCATCCTAAAAGCTGACGTTTACTGCACCGGAAGTCCTACCCAACTCAGACATCGGGGGTCTCGCGTCCGAGCGCTGCCTCAGGACCCTCGCCATCATAGGTGGGTCGGCGTAGTCTACAATGGTCAAACTACCGAATTAGTCGGTCTCTCACGAACGGGGGACTAGACCGGCACCTTCACTTGTAAGCGTTGGATGCGCGGCTCTCCGCCGGGTGTTGGGACATCGGATGTGTCGACGAATTGTAAATCGCAGAGCTCATAGGTGATCTTGACACTCTGCTGATCACCTTCCGGAAGCGGAAGTCCGCCCTGGGAGTCAAAGCGAATGATTTTCGTGGATTCGCCGTCGACGGTCGTATTGTCAACGGCTGTTGTAAATACCTCTGGATACGATTGACCAGAGCTGTCCTCTACCGGCTTGTCATCTTCGGTATAAGAATAACACTGGTATCGCTTGAAAACGATCGCAGACCTGAGCCCGTAGTTCACGAACAAGATCTCTAGGTATCCGGCCTCCCCTGGGCTGGACCCTCCGCCCGCAAGACTGGCGGCCAAAATGGCATGATTTTGCGTCACTTGTTTAGTTAGTGCTGGAAGTCCGACGACCAGAAATGTGGCGATCGACGCCAAACCCGTGATTATCGCCAAGGCCGTTGAGGCGTTCCCAAGATTGCCCCACCAACTCTTGCTTTGAGATGTACCACAGTGAGGACACTTGCTCGCGTCGTGTTCGATTTTGAGCCGGCACGCCACGCAGCGGTCTTCTGAAAAATCTGCGGCCTGATCAGTCACCGGTTCCTCCTTTGAGTTAGCGCAAGTTCTACGGCCGCCACAGACATCCCACTGGCAATGGCGTGGCATAATATGGCAGTCTGGGCTTGCTAACATGCGGTAGTTTAGTTGCAGCTATGCAACGTTGTAGAAAACAGGCGCTGTATATGGTCGTTCTTGCCCGGAGGGGTGACGGCAATTTTAGACTAGGCGATTTTTATCCCCTCTTCCGCCATCGCATAGCTGTGTATCAATAAAGCGAATGGTAAAATCATCATATTTATCAGGCACTTTTGTGAGTTTCTGATAGAAAAAGAGGAGTCGGAGCCTGTTCCAAGTGTCGGCTAATCAATAGCGGGTTTTTAGTTTAGTACCAGCGAGTTTATTTGATACTCTCCTTGTTATAATGGATCGCGCGCAATCGCGTTTCGTTTGGCTCGTAAAGCGGAGCGGGTTCGATGGGGGAAAAAGACGGGCGACCGGACCAGAACTCTGCGGCGGATCGCTTGCTGCCGTGTGATATTGTCATGGCTGGCGGAGTGACGAGCGGCGTCATCTATCCCGGTGCAGTGTCGATGATCGCCCGCCGATATTCATTCCATTCGATAGGAGGCACTTCTGTCGGGGCGATTGCCGCAGCGGTCACCGCTGCGGCGGAATACGGTCGCCGCACCGGGCGCAATCCGAAAGCGTTCGAAGGCATAGCTGCGATGCCCAAAAGTCTCGGCGACGTCGCTCCAGATGGGCATTCGCGGCTGTTCCATTTGTTCAGCCCCGAGACCGCAACAAAGCCGTTGCTTGCCCTTATCACGCCGGTCATGAGCGGCAGGAACTTCAGCGGAAAATTTGTTGGCATACTCACCGCATCCTTGTCCGCCTGGTCGCTCGCAACCATGGTTGCTGTTGCCTCGCTGGCAGGCGTCGCCATGGTCGTCAATGCACTCATTGATGGAGGCATCATTCTTGGCGCAATCAGCCTCATCGCGGCTCTGTGCCTCGTACTGGTCACTTGGCTTATAATGCTCATCGTCGTGCTAAACCGCCGCTGGTTGCCGCTATGGCGCGCCAATGGCTACGGGATATGCACGGGGAAATCTGCGCCTTCATTCCCAAGCAAACCGGCCATCGCAGCGTTCGAAGGTCTCTCGCCGTGGATGCACCGGGTGGTGCAGGCGGCCGCGGGGCGAAGCGTTGAGGATGCGCCGCTAACATTCGGCGACTTGTGGAGCGCACCGGACGCAGCCGGCGCACAGCCAGGGGCCATTGGCCCGACGGCACCCCGGTCAATCGAACTTGCGATGATCGCCAGCGACATCAGTCGCAATCGTACGGTCCAACTCCCTTTCCTGGAATCGCCGTCACCTCTATATGCCGATATCGGTACTCTGCGCCGCTATTTTCCGGCCAAAATCGTGGAGTGGATGGAGGCCCAGGCAGGCGTTTACGAGGACAGGGTTGAGAGGCGGGACGGGTGGATAAGGCTTCCGCAGCCGCAGAACTTGCCGCTCGTCTTCGCTGCCAGATTGTCTTTGAGTTTTCCCATCCTCCTGTCAGCTGTTCCTCTCCTCACGCCCGATTTT
This sequence comes from Mesorhizobium sp. WSM4837, assembly GCF_055811435.1. NCBI lineage: Bacteria > Pseudomonadati > Pseudomonadota > Alphaproteobacteria > Hyphomicrobiales > Phyllobacteriaceae > Mesorhizobium > Mesorhizobium sp. WSM4837. The sequence goes on along the minus strand of NZ_JBVVQE010000047.1, from coordinate 52,169 downwards.
GTCAGAGGCAAGGCGGCTAGCGGAAAGATTCCGTTGCGGCCAGTCTGGTTCTCCGACGGTGGGCTGACATCCAACTTCCCAATCCACTTTTTCGACAGCCCCATACCTTCCAGACCGACCTTTTGTCTGAACCTTATCGATTATGGGGTGGGAGCGCCGACCGTCGCGGCCGATGGGCAGCAGGAAGACGAGGTCCACGATCATTCGGCCGGCAAAGCGATTGCAAACCCGCGCGACGAGCGGCGCACCGCGAAGAACCGGCCTGACGTAACACCTCTTGTCGATCCGAAGCCTCGTGATCCGGTCTGGGAGTTTATTTCGATGGCGAAGGGAAACCGGTTTTCGCCCGCCCCGTTTACTGCGTTCGACACCGCGCCCGGTCTCGGCTTGGTGGCGTTCTTCACGGCGCTCCTGAACACGGCAAGGTTTTGGAGTGACAACCAGATGCTTCTAGCACCTGGCGCACGCGACCGCGTCGTCAACATTGCATTGCGTGACGACGAGGGCGGCCTCAACCTCGACATGGACTCCAAGGTATTGAATGATCTTGATTTGAGAGGCCGCGCCGCGGGTCTTCTGATTGCCGCCCGTTTCGATCCGGAAGCAAAACGCGATCCCGAAAGCGGCGACAAGACTATCCAGGTTTTCGCCAATCACCGATGGGTTCGGTTCCGTAACTTCATGGCGGCGTTCGAGGACACTTCCCGGCGCTTCGCCACGTCGAGGCGAAAGTCCGATGCGGCGGCTGTCGATCGCAATGAGTCGCTGCTGGACCAGATAATTGCGGGAAATGCAGGCGAGAAGCTGGGCTATCCGGCACTTGCTAGGGCTCGCGAGTTCTATCACAAATACACCGACGCCTTGGAACAACTGGGGCGCAGCATGGCTGAAGCCACGAGAGCCGACCCCGACAACACGTTCGACCGGCCCCGATTATACCGTCAAGGAAGTTCGACAACGCCAGCTGGTGCGGCACCACGGCCAAAGATGCGAATCAGGCTGAGGCCGCTGACTGACAACGATCCACGTGCCGAGTACGCCGACCTTCCGGAGGCGTGGCAGCCGGCGAACGGCGCCAACGATGCCCCATAGTTTGGCAAGCTCGCATCATTGTGTGCTTCGATGCAACAGGTTTTTGGACGGTCTTGATGCCTCACCATCTCGCAGCACGTGAATACAAACTGTTGCTGGACTTCTCACATTTTGACGCGGCTCCGACGTTGGAGTTGGCCAACTCGTTTTGGGAAAACAAGATCGTGCCTACGATCGACGCCAGGCTTGGCATGCGCGGGCAGGTGTCCAGGGCCGAACAGTGGTTCACGTCAGCCGGCGTGAAATCGATCAGGTTTTGGGACACCTCCGCCTGCCTATTGACGCGGTGCAGCTACGCCCTGCGGGAACGGGTCTCGAACAGGAAAGAGGCGGACCGGAAACAGCAGCGTGAAATTACAATCAAGCTTCGACTACCTGACGTGTTTGTCGTTGCCGCAACGTCACTGCCTGGCATGCAAGGCGCCAAGACGTCATTCGAGGAGGATATCGCACCCCTGGAAGTTGCCGATCAGAGCTACCCATCCGCAAAGATCGCGATCGCGACGCCTAGATCGATGCGCAGCCGATTTGCGCTGTCGACATCGATCAAAGGTGTCGAGTCCGAACCCTCTACCGTTTTGGGTGCAAGCGCGTTGTTTCCGACGCTTCTGACAAACTTGGAGGCGCAAGGTGCCCGTGTCTCTGGCCGCGACGAATTTCAGCATGGGCCGCCTATCCGGGAATATGTTTTCAAGGGGGCCAGCGTCAGGTTAGGGAGCGGCGCAACCGGAGAGTTTGCTCTTACGATCTGGCATTTTGTGCCACCAGGACCGGTGCCCGGCGTTGCCGAAATATCGTTTAAATGTGGCCTCGAAAACGGTAGAATGTCAGGCCCTGCGGCGCAGCGTGCATACAAGCTGTTCGTGGGCCTCCAAGAAGATCTTGGCGATTGGGTCAATCTGCAACATCCGAGCAAAACGGAACTCGCCCTTCCGCGCGGATGCGGCAGCGAATAGGTGCCGCCGGAGACATTTCCTTCAAAACGCAATATCGTCCGCATTTCTGATCGGACGGGCGGATTCGACAGCGGTCGTCTCGACACTGCCCATACGGTCCATCTTGCGAAGCGCGCCAAAATCGAGGCCGGTCAATTCCTCGATGAGTTTGATCGGACGCTGAAACACGCGCGCCTCATCGACACTGTAGGGGTTGTACTTGGTCGTCTCGAAGATAGGCGCGATCGTCGACGATTGCTCGACGACAAAGCCAGTCACGGAAACTGTGCCATCGGGCCGCTTGAAGACGCAGATCTTCCAAAAGGACCATGGGATTTGCCACGGCCCTCCTTTCAAGCCCTCGCCGTAGAAATTGTCATCCGGCCGCAGAATTGGTCCTGTCATCACCGTTGCCTTCTGTGCGCGCGTGTCGGCGCGGGCGAGCACGAAATCCTCCAGATTGCCCCAGGTTTCGCTGTTGTAGATGTGCTCCTGCGGCGCCGCGTTCGTATAGTGGAACGTATCGGCGCCGGCCCGGTCCGCAACATCCTGCGGTCCCCAGACCGGATCGAGACGACGCACAAGATGGCCACGATCGATCTGAATGCCTTTTCCGGGAACCTTGCCGTAAACTTCTGCCAGTGTCTGTTGATTGGCTAGAAGTCTGTCATCTCGGCGCCAGCTTGGCGATTTCGCGGACTTCAGCTTGTTGCCGTCGATATTAACGGCAGTCCAGATCGCAAGCCTGCGCTCCACATTCATGGCCAGGCTGAAGTGCGTGTAGTCGAACACAGCCTTGTCATTGGTGTTGTTCTTCGCCAGAGTTCCCTTGAAACCAGAACCTGTTTTCGGCAAAGGGACGACGAGGTCCGCCCCGAGAAACTTTGGATCGTAGCCGAGCGATTGTGCAAAAGCCGGATCAGTGAAACGGGTTGTTTCAAAGGCTGTAGCCTCAGCAGCATTTGGGACCGTTTGCCAGTTCTTCGGCGCTGTGTCGGCTTGGGCAGGGTGCGGTCGGTAGGCGGCACGAGGTTCATAGGAGAGCATCGCCATGATCTTTGCAGCGTCCGCGCTGAACGGAGCGTCCGCCTGGAGATGCGCCCATAAGGCGCTAATGCGAATGCCCTCATTGGCGATCCACTTTTTAGCACTCTCACCGTCGGCTTCAGTCCAAACCTTTCCCTGCTTATCTAAGGGATCACCCTTCTGGTTCCGATCAACGATTGCTTGGTGGTGAATTGCGACCAAATCCCATTGGTCGTTGAAGACTGGCGCCCCTGACGAGCCTCGTTCGGTGTCAGCTGTATAGTGAATGAAGGCCGGATTGATGTTCGGGAATTTCGTTTGGTCGAGCGCCACTATCCGATTTTCACGCACCACCACCTGCTTGGTGGCGCCTTCCGGATGCTGGATGATCGAGACATGCTCGCCCGTGATCCCCTTACCGCTCATCGGGATCAGCGGCAGCACACCGAAATCGGTGATCGGCGTTCCATCATGGCCCATGGGTGAGATGGCGACGATGGTAAAATCAAGATCGACGCTCGTATAGAACGCTTCGATCGGCGCGAAGGGGAAGATGCGGCCGCGTCGCTCGACGAAATTCGGGTCGAGTTCGTAGCCAAACTCCGCCAAGCTACGGCTTGCAGTTTCCGGATCAGGAAGGACGTGGTTGTTCGTCACCAACAGTGCCGGCGTGGCAAGGAAACCAGTCGCATAATCTGGCGGTCCGCCTCCCATTCCGAGGGTCTTGATGCGGCAGACAGCCTTGGCCGTTTGAAGGCCTCGCTCAAAGAAGTTGACACTGACGATATCGCGCTTGCCTATGAGCCGTTCGAATGCGCTCGGATCGTTGCGATTGATCAGATCGAGCCTAACGGCGATACGATCCGGCCTATCAGTCCCAAGCACCTTCGCGGGAACGGAGTCGGACGACGCGTTCTTTTTCTTCTGATCGGCAACCGTTTGATGTTCGACCGCCTCCTTAGCCGCCAGACTGGTATCTCGCTCTATCCTTCGTGCCTTTTTCGCGTCGTCGATCTGTGCCATGTAACCCCCACCTTACAGTGCGATTCAGTAATTGCTTTTCGTCGGTCAAGCAGTTCAGCGTTCGCCGCGATCAAAGCTGTGCGCTGTTGAGAAGCTTGGCCAGGCGCACGCCAGCCAACGAGACCTGTGCATTGCAAGCGTGCTGCCGAAGCATCTTCTGGACGCCGTAAGCGATGGCTGCCATTTCCCTATCGCCCGGAGGAGAGAGAAATCAGCAATATGCGCAAGAATGACGATGAAATGATCTAGCATCTTTCCCCCTCGATGCCGCCCGGACAGTTCACCACGCCAAGTTAGCTCTGCAATACGTCTGGCACAAGGTTTGACTCGAGTCGCAAACGAAGATCCCAAAAGCTTCGAATTTTGCTCAGCCGACGAAAGTTATTTCCTAAAGCCGACGTTTGGTTTTCGTCGCAGACCGCGGGCACAAAACGATCTGGTTTCTCACCAAAAGCGTCAGGGAGTCTATGACAATGTCAGAGAGGAGCCGCAGCTATACTGGAGAGCTCGGTAGTGATATTGATATTACGGGAGCAAGATTCCAGGAACACCAATCCTGGCAGCAGCGCGGGGGCGTAAATGACTGAAATCACCTTGAAAGTGTTTGCAAATTCCGACGACGTGCATCTGGTGTGGTCCCACAAGGCCGATATCCCGGGATGTCTGGGATTTGCAGTCCAATGCCGTCGCGGCACGGCCGCTCCCAAATATCTGTCGAACCGTGTCGGGTTCGAAGACGATACGGAGGTCGACAAGGACGGTAGCCGGATCACCTCTCGTTCCTCGCAGATTTGGCCGTTCCAGCGCTATGATTGGACAGACCACGCCGCCGACCTTGGCGACGTTATTGCCTATCGCGTTGTCGCGAGGGTGAAGGGTGCCGGCGACCATTTGGAAGATGGGCCTTCCACCGATTGGTCGCAGACGATGACTCTTTCCGCCGATTGCGGCGATGGCGCGAGCGTGCATTTCAACCGCGGCTATGTGTTGTCGCAGTTCATGGCGCGTTACATGAAACGCAAGGGGATCACGCTGCAGGAGCTGAAGGAAACCGCCGTCATTGTCAGCGAGGAGGTCGATCGCGAGGCGCGGGCATTCCTCGGAGGGACGTTGCGTGACACGATGTTGAAGATGATGGCAGAAGTCGCGGCCGATGACGGCCTCGAGCTCCACGCCGCGCTCGATGAACTAAGTGATGAGGAACTCATCGACGGGCTCTGCGCAATCGGCAAGCGCGCGAAAATCGTTCTGGCGAATGGAAGCGTCAAGACCGAGGGCGGGGACGAAAACGCGGGTGCGCGGACGCGACTGCGCGATGCGGGCGTTGTGGTGCACGACCGCTTCCTCGCGCCGAAAGCTCTCGCTCACAACAAGTTCGTGGTCGTGGGTCGCCGCACAGGTTCCAAGTTCAAGCCGACGAAGGTGTGGACGGGCAGTACGAATTGGACGCCGACGGGACTCTGCACGCAGCTCAACAACGGCATCATGCTCGATCATGCCAGGTTAGCGCGGCGCTACGAAGCGCAGTTCAAGCTGCTTGTCGGCGCAAAGAACACGGTTTCTGACGCCCTGCTCGCATCAAACAATGCGCCGGAGGGCGGCATCGAGTTCGGAACCGGCACAGTCGATAGCTGGTTCTCAAGTTTGAGCGAGGAAATCGACATAAAGGAGCTGATCAAGCTGGTGGAGGGCGCGCAGCAGGGGGTGTTCTTCGTGATGTTTCAGCCGGGCAACGAGCCGGTGCGGACATTGCTCAGGCTTCAAGAGGAAAAGAAACTCTACGTGCGCGGCGTGGCGACGCGGTTCACCGGCAAAGGCCAAGAGGAATTCAAGCTGCTGAAGGCGAAACCCGAGGATTTCTTCCTCGATGCGGCGCAGGACACCGGCGTCGGGAAACCGGTCGGACAATGGGCGGTGGAAGGCACGGCGGCTGATTTTACATCGGCCATCGGTCACGCCATCACGCATTCGAAAGTGCTGGTGATCGACCCATTCAGTGACAATCCCGTGGTTGTCACCGGCTCGCACAATTTTTCGCATTCGGCGAGCGCTGACAATGACGAGAACTTCATTGTCATTCGCGGCCATAAGCAATCGCCATGCATTACGCCATTAACGCCATGCAGACTTACAGCCACTATCGCTGGCGGGCCTACCTTGCGGAGGCAGCCAAAGAAAACAAAGATCCGTTCGAGTACCTCTCGCGCGACGAAAAATGGCAAAGGCGCCGGACCTCCGGCGAGACCAAGCGCATGCTAACGTTCTGGATGGCCGACGCGCTAGGCGCTTGAGCCGCTCATTTTCGGGAACCTCGCCTCTGGCAGGTGATTGGATGTCCGACGTGGTGGGGCGCCACGGAGCAGGGCCGAAATCGATCTGAGATGCCTGGGGAGACCGTAAATGCACGAGCTCAAGTTCAAAGATATATCGGATCTAATTGCCAAATGGATAAGCATCCTAGCGGCAATTTTTGGCGGATTTATCTGGCTTGACGCATATGTTGACAGCAAGAGGGACGAGCTCACTGGGCGGCAACAGGAAAGTATGAAATTTTTCCGGGAATATAACGGGCCGGATATGTTAAAACTCAGGCAGGAATATTTCGACCTGAAGCAGGCAGCTCATAAAGAAGTGGATCAAAAAATCGCATCGCTAGGAAGCTCCGATGCGGCCCTAACCGAAGCCGAGCATCTAATCCGCAGCGCCGCATTAAAACTCATGTCAGCTGGCAACAAAGGCTTCGAAATGCGGAGACTGATTGAAATCTTCGACCAGATTGCAGCCTGTGTCGACATGAACGTCTGTGACCAGCAGGTAATTTATCGCTTCTTCATCGCAGACGCTTATGACATTCGTTACGTGCTCATGGACTTCATCGGCAACGTCAAACGGACCCGTCCGGATTTTGGCAAAGGCATCGAGGCACTCTCCTACAAACCGAACGATTGACCAGGATGCCGTAAGTTCATTGCCTTTTGGGCCGGCGGTTGCCGTGAGGAGGAAGCGTCCCAAACCTGCAAATCTCCCGTGCTGTCGAAGGCGAGAGATTGGCAACACAAGCAGGAGCGACATTCCTACTTTGCCAGATCCGGACATTTTAACTTAGCTGCTACGGGTCAAAGTCGCATAAGATGCAGTATGGAACCAGATTGCGCCTGTTCATCGCCTAACCGTTAAAAGGCCGTGTTGAGCAGCGATCCAATTCTGCGCCGCCCAAACTTCCATCTCGAACTGCGCGCGGAATGCCCGCGCGCCGGCTGCCTAGTCTTAGTCTAGCAGTTGCACTGGGCATGCCCTGTGCTCGGCGACCTCGAGCTTCTCCAATGCCTGCCTAATCTCATCTCCAGCGTCCTCCGGCAGCGGCAAAACAGGGCGCGGTGGCTGGACGTGCGCCAGACCGAGGAGGTCGGCGATGACGAACATGACGCGAAAGCTGCCGTAGCGTTTGAACAAGGTCCAGAGCGGCTCGAAAGCGTGGTTCAACCGAGCGACCTCCACAGCGTCGCCGGACTGCGCTGCACGCGTCAGCGCAAGCGCCGGAACCGCCAGCAGACCTGCCGCAACGCTGTACCAAGTGTCACATCCGGCAAGCAGTGCATCGGCCGCGCCCCAATCGCCGCTGTATTCGATTGTGAAAGTGTCAGGCGTCATCGGCCGCAAGCGTGCCAGTTCCCCCGCGTAATCGTTATTCGCCGCCAGAGGCATTTTCACGGCGACGATGTTGGACACCGCTGACAGCCGGGCGATCGATGCGTCGCTGAATGTGAAGCGCGTGGCGCTTGGATTGCTGTATATGCACAAAGGCAGTTCCCCCGCCTCGGCCACGGCGACGAAGTGCTGGAAGACTTCGTCCTCGTTCAGGGGAACGTAGGACATCGGTGCCAGGAGCAGGCCGTCAGCGCCAGCGGATTGGCATCGCGCGCCAGAGCCTGAGTTTCGTGGGTACGCAATGCACCCACACCCACGACAAGAGGCGTTTTGCCGCCGATGCATTCCACGGCAGCCTGGACGGCACGCTTCCTTCGCTCCCTCGTGAGGTAAGCATAGCCGCCCGTGCTTCCGAGCAGCCCGATGGAATCTGCTCCCGCGTGGTGAATGCGCTCGAGAAAACGGGCCAGTGCCTCGGTGTCGACATGCCCTTCCGCATCGGTTGGCGTGAGGGGGAACGCCGATAGGCCACGAAACATAGTCATCATCTATCCTTTCGAAACTACATACGGGAAAGCAGCATGCGCAGCCCGGCGAACGCGAAGAACATCGCCAGCAGACTTTCGATCCAGCGGCGACAGCGGCGATACAGAGCCACCATCGGCGGTGTGGAGAAGACAATGGCGTAGCCGCAGAAGATTATGACACTTAGGACGGCACAGCCACCCAATATCGCTGCGATCCTCTGCCACGACGAATTCGGGCCGATGCCCAGCGTGACGAGCGCGATCCATGCCAGCACGGATTTTGGGTTCGTCAAATGCATCAAGAGGCCCCTTCTATAGAGCTCACCCCGTGAAAGAGCGACTTCGTCGGCCGACGCGCGCGCCGCCAGCTTCTCGTTCGACGTAAGCGCCGACCGTCCCGCCCTGAAGGCGAGGAATAGCAGGTAGAGGCCCCCGAAAATCTGCAGAACGAGCAGTGCCTGTGCGTACCTGGCCAACAGGGCGGAGATGCCGGTCGAGGCCATCAGACCCCAGAAGATCGAGCCGCTGACGACGCCCGAGGCGAGCATGAGCGCAGCACCTCTGCCGCGAGCCATCGCCACGCCCATGATGCGCATGTTGCTGGGGCCGGGGCTTCCCGCGGCAATGACATATGCAGCAAAGACAATGAGCAACTGATGGAGATCGACATTCATTCTCTGAGCCCTTGAGATTCTCATTCAAATCAATGATGCGACCGCTCGACCGGAAACGCCATTTGGTGATGGCGATAGCTTGGCTGACGATCCTGCAGCCCGGCATCAACGCGTTCAGCCCTTCGGCTAGGGCATCTGTCGCCTCCGCCAGCGCTTTGTCGGGCATGGTTTCCAACGCCTCCAATATGAACCACATCCGGCCTGTTGCGGCCTCAAGGCGGGTTCGAGTTCCTTGTCGCCAGTTCCAGCGTCTTCAAGTGACGCCAATGTCGTCGCGCCAGATGACCTGTCCCAATAGGGGAGGATCGTCGACTGCCTCCCCGTTCATCAGAGTGTCGAACGTCTCACTCCCGTCCGCGATCGTCAGGAAGGGTCTCCCGACATAGGCGTCGTGGTTCTCCGCCCACCGGGATTGCGTATTTCAGGCTGACGGCGTTGTAGAGATCGACGACTGGGTTGATCGTCGCAAGGGTGCCGTCTTTCAGAACCCGCTTTCTGAGGGCCTGGGCTGAGCACGGCGTGCGGCTAGGCTTCGCGCCAAAGAGGACGTAGGCGTCGGACCAACTCGCCAGATGAGCTTCTGCCCAAGCCGGGCCACCCGCCAACACGCAATCGCAGGCTTCAGCAAGCAATCGAGGATCGAAATGTCCTTCTCCAGCTGAAGTCGCATCGACGTAGACGCTCACGGCTCTAAATCCCGATGCAATATTCTGAATTCGACCATCGATGATGGGATCCTCAAACATCCAGGCAACTCCATCAATTCAAGTGCAAGCAATCCATGAGCGGCGCGACCAGTGACGATCGCGTCCTTGACTGCAGACCAATATTGCAGTTCACTGGCCCAAATTAAACTGCCACTTTTGGAGATTTTCACTGGTCCAGTATAAGGAAGGTTCTCGCAGGACAGGAGCGACGCGTCGAATTTATCAATCCCTGCTCAAGCAGATCCAGGCCGGAGTGTACGGTGTCAGTGACGCTCTACCTTCAAGTCGCTCGCTTGCGGAAGAACTGGGTGTTTCGAGGACGACGGTTACCGCCGCATTCGACCAACTCATTTCGGAGGGTTATGTGCGGGTACAGCAGGGACGGAAAGCGTGGGTTGCTTCAGCAGGGCGGCTGAGCCCGGTCGCTCCGCCCGACTGTTCGGCGATGCCCGCTCGCCAGCTTTCAGCCTATGCAACTCGTGCGATGACTCTGCCGTCGAACAGCACCGCAGGCAGGCCGCCGCTCAAGTTCGATTTCCGCTACGGGGATGTTGCAGCAGGAGACTTTCCAAAGTTCGAGCAAGAGGCTCTCGCGGCGCTGATCGAGACTGGTGCTTACGAGCGGCATGTCCGCAGGATGCGGAGACTTAACGCAGAAAGGCGCGCCGTATTTCTGGCGTCAATGATCCGCGCAATTGCGGACGATATCGAGATCGTCGGCACGACTGCGGGACTTCACGTCGTCGTGTGGTCAACACAATTTGCGCCGGGCAAGAGGCGCGTTTCGCAGATACCGCTCGAAACCACGACATCGGAATCTATCCCGTCACACGCCTGTTCTCATCCCCGACCGATGAACGAGCCGGATATATCTTTGGCTATGCATCCATGTCTGTCGATCATCTCGCCAAAGGAGTGGAAAAATTACATCGCGCATACCTCGGCTTCGTCGGCGAAGCGGCCCCCCCAAGCGGGCCCGGGGGCGACAACGGGAAGTTATCGATCACCACATAGTTTTCATTGCAAGAGGTACCCAGGCATTCGCTGTTTCTGTGACCTGGAGAGAAAACGTTTTCCGGTAGAGCGGTTTTCGGATCAACCACGATGCGCAATCATGAGCCTAACCCTGACGCGTGGCGCGGGAGGCTTCCGGGAACCAAAAGCAATGCTGTATGCGGTGGGCACGGGCGTATTTATCGCCGGATATACGGTCGTAGATGGTTTAGGCGCCCGTCTTGCCGAAAGCGCAGAAAGCTACACTTTCTGGTCTCACCTCTTCAACGGTATTCCGATAACCTTGCTGGCATTGTATCTGCGAAGGGGGCAGGTTAGGGTCTCGCTGCAGAAATGCTGGAAGGTCGGAGTGCTCGGGGGCATGATTTCTCTGTTGGCATATTGGATTGTCACTTGGGCAATGAGACAAACGCCTTTGGCTTTGGTATCCGCAGTCCGGGAATCAAGCATGGTGTTCGCTGTGCTGTTTGGTGTCTTCTTCCTTAAGGAGCGCCTCGACCTGGCGCGGTTGGCCTCCATCGGCACTACGTTGATCGGGACCGCGATGCTTAAGATATCCAAGTGATCGCTGTTCCGAGTTCGATCGAGCCGGCATGAGGGACGAAAGCTCGCTCTTGACGCCTTGCTGCGTTGCGTTGGTCAGCAGGAGCGGCATGTCCGCTCTCCATCACCCCCCGCGGACATCGCCGAGAGCATACCTAGAGAGAATCAGAGGGCTATGCGGTAGCCCTCTTCCACGATCTCTTCGCCGGCCAGGTGGCGTCGCGCATTTCGCAAGTCGCCTCCGCCGTGCACCAGCAGATCGTCGTCGCCTTTACGGCGTACCATATTTCCTGTTGCAGTTTACAGGTTCGCTCGTCCTGCTTGCCACGCTTCCCTGGCCGCTTGCGCTTCCTGTCCTTGTGTGGATCGCGGCGAACATCGCCATTGAGGTTATGGCTGTTCGAGCCTGGCGCCTTGTCCCAGCCACTGCCCAGGCGCGTGCCTCCCGACACGACCGATCTCGTCAGCCTTCAAGCTGCAGGCGCGGGGCCCATTCGGGGAAATCGATCAGGGGATTGCGATTACCTGGAAGAACGTAGATCGCCGCATTGCGATGTTTTTCCCACTCGTCGGGGGCATATTGTTCATGCCAGGCCAAAAGCGTTTTCAGCCGCTGTCCGGCATAGCGCCTGCCGCATAGCCGGCAGATGGTTCTGTCGCAAACGGAATGGCAACCCATATCTGGCACGAAGGCCTCTCTTTTTCGGGGAGCTCGCTTGCTATGTTCAAAGGCCGTCATTTCGACCGATCAGTGATCTTGCTGTGCGTGCGCTGGTATCTGGCCTACAATCTCAGCCTGCGCGATCTGGAGGAGATGATGGCCGAACGCGGCCTGAACGTCGACCATTCGATTGTGCACCGCTGGGTCGTCCACTTCTCGCCCCAGCTTCTGGAGCGCTTCAACGGCGCAAGCGCGCCGTCACCGACGGCGTCGGCGACACGGTCGAGTTCTTCTTCAGCGAACACCGCGACCTGCCGGCAGCCAAGCGCTTCTTCCGGAAGGCCCTGGAGCGCCACGGCAGACCGGATCGCATCGTCATCGACGGCAGCCCGACCAATCATGAGGCGATCATTTCCTGCGACGCCGAACACCGTCTGCGGAATCGATCGCGACCAGCGCTGAAGCCGATCCGCATCCGCAAGAGCAAGTACCTCAACAATTGGATCGAGCAGGACCATCGGCGCACCAAGCGCCGCAATCGGTCGATGCTCGGCTTCAAGTCGATGGCGAGTGCCGATGCCGTCCTTTCCGGCATCGAGATGGTTCACATGATGCGTAACGGCAGGCGAGGTTCGCCATAATCCACGTCCCTCGATCGCCGAGCGGTTCGAAATCCTTGCAGCATGATCATCGGCGCGAAAGCGTCCCGTTGTGACCAAAAGCACGATTTGCGACAGAACCGCATAGACCCGATGGCATGAACAGGTTGTGGCAGGCCATCGACCAGGACGGCTATGTGCTCGACGAGATCGTCCAGAACCGCCGTAATACCAAGGCGGCCAAGCGCTTGCTGACACGGCTGTTGAAGAAGCAAGGCATCGCGCCGAAGCGCATGATCACCGATAAGCTGCGCTCCTATGGAGCAGCCAGGCGACAGGTGATGCCGCACGTCGAGCACCGGTCGCACAAGGGATTGAACAACCGGGCGGAGAATGCACATGTGCCGCTGCGAAAACGGGAGCGGACCACGCAAGGCTTCCGATCACCAGGAGCACTGCAACGCTTCGTTTCGATCTTCTCGGCTCTGCGCAATCTCTTCGTCCCGCCCTACTCAAAACGCTCCGCTCTCGCCACACATGTTGACCGGCTGCAGGCCATGGCGGAATGGAAAGCCGTGACCGTGGTCAGCTGACATCAGCGGCCGCAGGTCTCAACGCGTTTATATGCAGACAACGTGACATCACCGCTTCAATGCGTCTCGATAAGCATGTCAGCATGACATCGCCCGCCGCATAGAGCAGGGTTACGCACCCGCCGGCGCTGCATTTCGACATTCTGTCATGTAGTCGACCTCGCCCGACTGGAAGCGGCGTGGCACCAGGCCAAGATAGGCGCCCAGATCGCGGGAGCGCCTAAAGCGTCCACCACCGCGGAGAACGCGAGCGCGGTCAGGTTGTCGACGCCTGGGACTATCATTAGCCGGCGGCATGCCGTGGAACGTTTCGCGACGTTCTTGATGTTGCCATCGATTGCCGACGGCCGAGTGCATCGCGGCACGCGCTGCAATGAGGCTCTGCACGGCGGCGGATAGCCCGGCTATTCCCTCGCCGGCCTGCAGCTCCTGTTTGATTAAGCGGGACTGAAACACCCACGACAACACCGCGGATCTGGTTTGCATGACGCCTTGCCCGACCAGCTTCTTGCGGGCGATGATCAGCGCGCGAACGGCAAACGCCAGAAGTCACTTCACATGCGCCGGCTTGAAGAAGCCGATGCGGGCAAATCCGTACGTCGGCAACGGCGCCGAAGGGCTCAGCGGCAGCCTCAAAAGACCAAATCAGAGCGGCGTCCTGTATCCACAGCGCCGATAAGATTCATACAAACAATCGATTTTATCAATCTTGCCCGATGCTGCATAAGGACAGCGCCTAACGGCATCGATCTTTCGATCGCGAGGTGGGACCAACGCTTAAGTCGGGCAACGGCACGCGCGGGCGCGGTCTCTGGCGGTCATTGAGAAGTTCAATTGAGCGGCGGCGGCTCCGGTCAAGGACGCCGCGCGCCTCATCAGGCCAACTCGTTTGGAAGGTCGTCTGCACGAGAGTGCCGTCCCTCAGCCATTAAATTGGAGAAGCCGTTGAAACTTACAGGTAAAATCATCGTCATAACCGGTGTCTCCTCCGGAGTCGGCAGCGAAGTCGCCCGTCTTGCCCGGTGCGAAGGCGCGGGCGTCATCGGCTCGCTCGAGGTGATCCCACTGTCACGCTGGACGGCTTCATTCAGATCGACCAGAGTGCGCCCGAAGAGATTGATGCAGCGCTTACCAAATTCCCGGAACGCATCGACGGTCTTGTGAATGCCGCCGGCGTCCCCCGCATACTGGACCGCGATATTGTTGCACGCGTGAATTATCTCGGGACACGCCATCTCTCATATGAACTTCTTTGCCGTATGCCCAAGGGCGCTTCGATCGTGAATTTCGCCTCCCTCTCGGACACCGAATGGCCCAAGCGCGTTGATCTGCATAAGGAGCTCGCCGACACTCAGAGCTTTGCGGATGGACTCACTTGGCTCGCCGCCCATCCAGTGCCACAGGAAACCTGCTACCAGTATTTCCAGGCGCTGATTGTTTGGTCGGCCAGTGCGAGCTTCGACCTATACATGCGGCGGGGCGTCCGCATGAACACGGTGGCGCCTGAACCTGACTGGACCATTCTCGGGGATTTCTGCGCTATGCGCGGCCGTGGCTACGAACGGCGAGTTGAGGGGCGTCCGGTTGAGACCCACGCTAGAGCGCCGCGCGTCCAATTGGACGCGCAAAGGACGCTCTAGCATTTCTAGACTGCGCATGATGCTTTCCGGAAACCGATTTCCGGTTTCCGGGGTCATGCGCTAAGGACGGCCCATGCTGGAAAACAGGACTACAGTTACAGATGATGCGGCGATCGTCGACGAGGCGATCACGTCGCGCCGTTCGGTGCGGGCCTTCCTGCCCGACATGGTCGATGACGAGACGATCCGCGCCATTCTCTCTGTTGCCGCGCGTGCACCTTCGGGCACCAACATGCAGCCCTGGCGAGTCTATGTCACCAAGGGCGAGGTCAAGCAGCGGATCACCGACGCCATCCTCAACTCCGGCGTCCGCGCCGAAAAGGCCGAGTGGGACGAGTATCGCTACTATCCCGACCAGTTCTTCGAACCGTATCTCAGCCGGCGGCGGGCCAACGGCTTCGGACTCTACAGTGCGCTCGGCATCGGCCGGCGTGAGGTGGATAGGATGCGCGCGCAGCACGACCGCAACTTCGTCTTCTTCGACGCTCCGGTCGGCATGATTTTCACCGTCGACCGGCGGCTCAACAAGGGCTCGTGGATCGACTACGGCATGTTCCTGCAGAACATCATGGTGGCGGCGCGGGGCATGGGCCTGCACACCTGTCCGCAGGCGGCGTTCGCGCCTTATCACCGGCAAATCAGGTCAGTGCTCAACATTCCCGACGAGGAGATCGTCGTCTGCGGCATGGCGCTCGGTTACGAGGATACGTCCAAGCCGGAAAACGAGTTCCGCACCGACCGCGCGCCGCTGGAAGAGTGGGTGACGTTCGCCAAGTGAGGAAGTGAGGTGACGACCGGCCGCCTCGGTCTACTGCACTTCGTAGCCGACTTCTTCGCTGGCGTGACAGAGCGCCTTCCAGAACGACCGCGCAAACGAGCGGAACACATAAATGGGGAGCATGAGGAAGTGTGGGGCAGTTATGCGGCGAGAGCTGTTTCGTCTGGTTCGTGATTGTCGTTCGCCATACCGGGATACCATTGCTGGAAGGTCGAGCGTAGGGAGCCGTCGAGGGTCTGCGTTCGGGTTTGCAGCAGAAGATGCGCGCCGATCCTGCTCCACTGCATCTGCTGCTTTTTCGCGAACCGCTTGCTGATGACGGCATTGACGGTTGCCTCGACGAAGGCCGAGGATATCCGCTCACCGGACCGGTAGCGTTCGCCGTAGTTGATCAGGCTGGCACTGTTGGAAGCGATGTAGGATCGGAACTCGCCAATGGCCGTGAGGAATT
Organism: Mesorhizobium sp. WSM4837; assembly: GCF_055811435.1. Taxonomy (NCBI): domain Bacteria; kingdom Pseudomonadati; phylum Pseudomonadota; class Alphaproteobacteria; order Hyphomicrobiales; family Phyllobacteriaceae; genus Mesorhizobium; species Mesorhizobium sp. WSM4837. The sequence goes on along the minus strand of NZ_JBVVQE010000047.1, from coordinate 36,258 downwards.
TGCGCATGATCGGGTAGTCCGTTTCGAGCGCTTCCGCATCGAATTGCAGGTCGCCGATTTCCTCACTGGCACGGTACGCATTGCCATGCCAGAGGTGCCATTTGATCCTGCGCAGGGTTTCAAGCAGATCCTGTCCGGCCTGCTCATTATGGTTTTCGAGACCCTGGGCGAATTGGCGCAGGACCGTGATGCGCATGGTGATGTGGAACCAGTCGAGGACATGTTCGCTTGCCGGCGCGATCATCTCGGCAAGCGAGCGGACTTCTTCTCCTCCGTCGGTGATGAAGGTGATGTCCTGATTGGCCTGAACACCCTGCTTTTTAAGATGGTCAAGGATACGCCGCTGCGGCTTGCGATCGTAGCCATGGACAAAACCGATGTAACGGGCATCTCCGTCCTCGGGTAAGGAGCGGCCGACGATCAGTTCGAAGTTCTTCTTTCGATCGTTGCGGTCACGGATATACCCGCCATCCAGACCGATGACGATGCGGCCATCGGGAACGGGCAGGTTCATCCAGTCGCGCGGACAGGCATCCTGCATGAAGGAAACCCGCTCTTCGGTCAGTTCCCGCTCGATGCGCCTGGCGGCCTGCAAGGCGTGCTGCCGAACCGTCGTGGCGTTGGCGCCGCTCTCGACCGGCAGCACATCGGCCAGCAGCTCGGCCGCGGCGGCATAGGGCACGAGCGATGCCCACCGCGTTTCCAGATAGAGGCGCTCGGGCGCAATGTGGTCGGGGATCAGTTTCCGGAGTGGAGAGATCGTTGCTGGATCGTTTCCGCCGACCGAGTGCGGCAGGTAGTATCGGGGGCTTTTCAGGCGGACGTCCCCAAAGAGCGTATGGAAGGTTATTGGGTAACCGCCCTTGCTGCGCAGGCGACGCCCATCCAGCTCGCGGTTTTCGCTCAGCCAAAGTTCCACCTGCGTCTCCACCATCGCCTGCTGTAATTTCGTAAGAAGGCCTTTCGCCTCCGACAACGACAGACCGAGATCCTCGGTGCCCTTCGTCACCTTCACCAGATCGGCGACGGTTTCCATTGCAATCATCTCACCATCGTCACCCATAATCTCCAGAACCAGCCGCGCCCGCATCTCATGTCCTCGCAATGAGTTTTCCAGAATGACCGGAGTGGAAAACTGATTGCGCCCATGACGCCCGTTTCTCCTCTGCGGCCTGCCGGAAACGCTGATAAAGACCATCAGTTAGCAATCCGAAAATCGTCCGGTAAACCGACATGATCTCGATCAAGCAGGCCGCCATCCCAGCCTTGCTTTCGGGCATCAACACTCGCGGTGATGATGCCGCCCTTCTGGGGGCCAATCTTCTTTCGAAAGATCAGGTCATCAGGCCCGTCACATCTGCTGGTGCATGAGGATCAGATGTTCGCTCTGCCGCAGGCGATCATTCACTTTCCGCCGCTCGAACGACTGGCCCAGCAGTGTAGCTCCGCCTTTGATCCGAAACCGCAATTCCTGTAATTCCCAAGCGCGGTCCGGATCATCGAGGACCGCAAGGGACCGGGTGTCGCCGATTTCCGTGATGAATTCCAATGCTGTGGCGAGATCCTCATGGAGGTCAGGCCCGAGCGCCTCGTCCCTCTGCCACATCCAGGCTTCCGGTCCACCACAATCCTCAGGCGGACAGTTGCCGTCGCCGCCCGTACACGCCGGATAGTGAGCTCCGGGTTTGACAGGCCGGCGCTGCTCTAGCCGGACCTCGTGCTCCCAAGGGAAGTTGAGGTCGTACTAGTACAGGAACCGGCTGCCGTTACGCAGTTGCAAATTGCCAAGTGGGATAGCCGGAAAGCGGGCACCCGCCTCCCACGAGCCGTACCGCACCGTGTGAATGACGAACTGGTAAAGGTGTATGCCTTCCCATCCCATCGCGACCTGAAGGACGCCATGAAACTCGCGTAGCGTCATCGTCGAGGGAACCTGAACCCTACGCCACACCATGGGGCTCACGTCCTTCAGCCAGATGCGGGATTGCAGGATGGAAATCTCATCCTCCGAGGCTGCCGCCTCTCCGGCAGTTTTCGTCGCTGCCCGTTTTGCCCTTTTCACATCCGCCGGCCCCGTCAAAATTCAACGGTGACGACATACTTCGTTCCAGCCCGCCCCACAAATCCTCATGCTCCCCAAGGACAGCTGCCGTGAAGGCCTTGATACCCATCACGAAGCCGATAAAGAAGTTGAACGAGCCGTAGTTGAAGGTGACGAGCACGCCGCCGACGGCTGCCGTCGCGGCGCCGATAACGAAGACGGTGGAGATCGTGCGGTCGGTGTTTACACCCAGCACCGCGGAGATGTGGCGGTTTTGCTGGGTGGCCCGGCACTCGCGGCCGATGCGCGTGTGGTTGATGAGATAGGTCAGAAGCGCCACGGCGACGAGCGAGGCGATGAGGATCACCGTCTGCATATAGGTGATCTGCACGAAGTGAGCGCCATCTCCAAAACGGAAGGCACCCTGGATCAGCAGCGGAACGCCCTGGTCGCGCGCGCCCTGCGCCACCTGCACATAGCTCTGTAGCATCAGCGAAATGCCGATGGCCGAGATCAAGGGCGCAAGCTTCGTTGACCCGCGCAACGGCCGATAGGCGACACGCTCGATCGTCCAGCCGTAGACGCCCGTGACGGCGCAGGTGATGATCAGAATCGAGATGAGTGCGAATGGAACGGACTGGACACCGAAGAAGTGGAGCACCGCAAGCGTGATAGCTGCAATATAGGCTGACACCATGTAGACGTCGCCATGGGCGAAATTGATCATGCGGATGACGCCGTAGACCATGGTGTAGCCGACGGCGATCAGCCCATAGATGGTGCCCAGCGTGATGCCATTCACCAATTGCTGCGCCAGGATGTAGAAGTCTACTGCGGCCCCCTTTGTTCATGGGCATGCAGGAGCCGGCCGAACAAAGCCCGACCGGCAGGGTTCAATTCCGTCAGTTTGCGCGGGCCGGATCGCCCTTGTCGTCGAAGGTATAGAAGACGAACTTGAAGTCCTTGACGTCGCCTTTCTCATTCCAGGCGAGGTCGCCAACAGCCGACTTGACCGAGTTGGACTGCAGCCATTTGAGCTGGTCGTCGATGCTGCCGTTCTTGGTTCCCTGCAGCGCCGCGACGATGGCCTGGGCGCTGGCGAAACCGAAGAGCGTGTAGTTGTCGAGAGGCACGTTGGCCTTCTTCAGCGCATCCTGTGCTTCGGCGGCAGCCGGGTCTTCCTTTGGGTCTGCTGCGGACGAGTAGTAGACGTTCTTGAGGTTCTGCGCGCCGCCGGCGGCGGTGACAATTTCCTTTTGGGCGAGTGCGTCACCGCTAACGAATTTCACATCGAGGCCCTGCTCGTGGATTTGGCGATGAGCGGGCCTGCCTCCGGGATGAGGCCGCCGAAGTAGACTGCCTGCGCGCCGGAGCTCTTGATCTTGGTGACAAGCGCGTTGAAGTCGCGCTCACCACGGGTGAGGCCTTCATACAGCACCGGCTCGACGCCCTTTTCGGCAAGTGCCCGCTTGAGCGCGTCGACCAGGCCCTGACCATAGGTATCCTTGTCATGGATCAGCGCGATCCTGTCGAGCTTTAGCGTGTCGAGAATGTACGAGCCGGCGACCACCGCCTGCTGGTCGTCGCGGCCGCAGGTGCGGAACATCGTTTCGAGGCCGCGGTCAGTGACGATCGGGTTTGTGGATGCAGGCGTGATCGTCAATATGCCGGCGTCGTTGTAGATTTCCGACGCAGGGATGGTGCTGGACGAGCAGAAATGGCCGACCACCGCCTGGACCTTGTCCTGATCCACGAGGCGGTTGGCGACCGCCACCGCCTGCTTGGGCTCACATGCGTCGTCGCCCTTCACGAGCTCGATCTGCCTGCCGTCGATGCCGCCGGACGTGTTCACTTCATTGACGTAGGTGGAGACACCCGTCCAAATCTGTTCGCCGAAGGTGGCGTTGGCCCCTGTCATCGGACCCGCAACCCCGATCTTGATGGCGTCGGCCGCCAAGGCCTGTGCCGCGAACATGGAGGACGCTACCGCGGCGGCAGCGAGATATTTGCGTAAGCGATTCATTTGAACCTTCCCTCTGTTAGGAGACAACCTTGTTGGATCCGTTTTGGGTGCGGGTTCGGCCCGCACTCCGAATATCTTTCCTTTTCGGGTCGGCCGTTTTCGGCCTGATCCTCCGCCCTTGGAGCTTCTCTCCGCTTGGTCGGATCGCGAGGAACGTTGCCCCTTTTAAGTTGACACATATATGATAAGTGCTATATCGAAAGAACGTCAAGCGGAATTATTTCGCTCCGCGCTAGATAAGAAAAAGTAATAGATGTCAGTGCCTTGGAGCATCGCGCAGGCTGGGGTTGAGCGAGGACCACTTGCTCTCCAAGGCATTTAGGAGATGAGAATGTCGGTACCCGCGGGAGGAAATTGTCGTGTCGGCGTGGACATTGGCGGAACTTTCACCGACATCGCGCTCGATCTCGATGGAGCGCTGCATTCCACCAAGATACTGACCGACTACGCAGCGCCAGAGCGCGCGATCCTGAAAGGCGTGCAGGTGGTGGCGGAGATGGCTGGCATCGAGCTGTCGCAGATCGATATCCTCATCCACGGCACCACGCTCGCCACGAACGCGTTGATCGAACGGCGCGGGGCCAGGACGGCGTTCGTCACCACCGAAGGTTTTCGCGATGTGCTGGAAATGCGCACCGAAAACCGCTTCGAGCAGTACGACCTGAATATTGCTCTTCCGCCCGCGCTGATCGAACGCGCGGACCGCTTCGTCGTGCGCGAGCGAATGGATGCCTCCGGCAAGGTGCTGCTGCCGCTCGACGACGCATCCGTCGATGTTGTGGCCGAACGCATCGCAGCGGGCGGCTATGAAAGCGCGGCGATCGGCTTCATCCATGCCTATGCCAACGGCGGCCATGAAAGGCGGGTGAGGGACGCGCTGCTAAAGCGGTTGCCGGCGCTTTCCGTCTCGATCTCTTCGGAGGTCTCGCCGCAAATGCGGGAGTTCGAGCGCTTCAACACCGTATGCGCCAACGCCTACGTGAAGCCGGCGATCAAATCCTATCTCGACCGCCTCGTCGTCTCCCTCAAGGAGATCGGCGTCGGCTGTCCGGTTTTCATGATCCATTCCGGCGGCGGAATCGTCTCGGTTGAAAGCGCCTCGGAGTTTCCGGTGCGGCTGGTGGAATCCGGCCCTGCGGGCGGCGCGATTTTCGCCGCCGATATCGCCCGCCATCACGGCCTCGACGCGGTGCTTTCCTACGACATGGGCGGCACGACGGCGAAAATCTGCCTGATCGAGAAGCAAGTTCCCAATACCGCGAAGACCTTCGAGGTCGCGCGCACCTATCGCTTTCGCAAGGGCTCAGGCATGCCGATCTCCATTCCGGTGGTGGAGATGGTCGAGATCGGCGCCGGCGGCGGCTCCATCGCCGGGGTCGACGGCATGCGCCAGATTCGCGTTGGTCCACACAGCGCCGGCTCCGAGCCGGGGCCGGCTTGCTATCAGCGCGGCGGCGCGCATCCGACAGTGACCGATGCCGACCTGATGCTCGGCAAGCTCGATCCGGACAATTTCGCCGGCGGGGCGATCACACTGTCCGCCGAGGCGAGTCGCAAGGCAATGCGCGTCGACATCGGCGCCGTGATCGGGCTCGATGCGGAAGCGGCCGCCTACGGCACCTGCGAGATGGTGGACGAGAACATGGCCAATGCCGGCCGGGTCCACGCCGTGGAGAACGGCAAGGACATCTCCGATTTCACTATGATCACCTTCGGCGGTGCCGGCCCGCTACATGCCGCCCGGCTCTGCGAGAAGATGGGTATTTCCAGCTTTCTGGTGCCGCCTGGTGCCGGCGTCGGCTCTGCCATCGGCTTCCTCAGGGCGCCCTTCGGTTATGAAGCGGTCCGCAGTTCGGTATTCCGTCTGTCGCAATTCGATGCGTCGGCGGCGAACCGCCTGATGGAGGCGATGGAGGCCGAGGCCGCAGGGTTCGTCGCCGGGGGGATCGATGATCGCGAACCTGTGATCAAACGTAGCGTGTTCATGCGCTATGTCGGACAGGGATGGGACATTCCAGTCGCCCTGCCGCTTGCCCGCTTCGACGCCGACAGCGCCGCCCGCATAGGCGCACTGTTCGGAGAGGAATATGAGCGCTTCTTCGGTCGCGCCATCGAAGGTCTTGACGTCGAGATCGTCAGTTGGTCGGTCAAGGTCAGCTCACCGCTTCCACCTGTCGCCCGTGTCGAGCCAGTTTCCGAGGGCTCCGTTGTCGCCCCGACGAAGACCCGGCGCCTGTTCGAGGCCGCGCAGAGGGCCTATCTCGAGGCCGGCATTCACGACCGCTCGGCGCTCAACCCCGGCGATGTCGTCAAAGGGCCCGCCGTTATCGTCGAGCGCGAGACCTCGACGGTGCTCACTGCCTCCTTCAGGGCCGTCATCCAGAACGACGGCTGTATCCTGGCCACCCGCACATGAGGACCGGAACATGAACCAGTCCATGATCGACATCCACATGCAGGTGATGTGGAACCGGCTGATCTCGGTGGTCGAGGAGCAGGCGCAAACGCTGATCCGTACCGCTTTCTCCACCTCAGTCCGGGAGGCGGGCGATTTGTCCGCCGGCGTCTTCGACCTTGAAGGCCGCATGCTCGCCCAGGCAGTCACCGGCACGCCAGGCCACGTTAACGCCATGGCCGAATCGGTCGCCCACTTCATCCGCGACATCGGCCCCGAGAACATCTTCGAGGGCGACGTCTACATCACCAACGATCCCTGGAAGGGCACCGGCCACCTGCACGACATCACCGTCGTGACACCCTCCTTCCATCACGGCAGGTTGGTCGGCCACTTCGCATCAACGGCCCATGTGGTCGATGTCGGCGGGCGCGGCTTCGGGCCGGACGCACGCGAGGTCTATGAGGAAGGCCTGTTCATCCCGATCATGAAGTTCTTCGAGCGCGGGGAGCTCAACCGGACCCTCGTCCACATCGTCCGCAACAATGTACGCGAGAGCGACAAGGTGGTGGGCGATTTCCATGCGCTCGCAGCTTGCAACGAAACTGGCCACCGCCGCCTCACCGACATGCTGACGGAATTCAACCTTGCGGATCTCTCACAAATCGGCGGCTTCATCCTGAAACACAGCCGCGAGGCGACGCTGGAGCGGTTGCGTGCGCTGCCGCATGGAAGCTGGTCCTATGGCCTCGACCTCGATGGCTATGACGAACCGGTTCACCTGCATGCGAAATTGACAATCGGCCCCGATGGAGTGCTGGTCGATCTCGACGGCACCTCGGGTATGAGCAAATTCGGCATCAACGTGCCGCTCGTCTATGCCAAGGCCTATGCCTGCTACGGCATCAAATGCGTCGTGGCGCCTGAAATTCCGAACAATGCTGCCTCGCTGGCGCCGTTCGACATCGCCGCGCCGGAAGGTTGTATCCTCAATGCCAAGCGCCCGGCGCCAGTGGCCGTGCGCCACGTGCTTGGCCATTTCGTGCCGGATCTCGTGCTCGGCGCATTGCATCAGGCGCTGCCCGGCAGGGCGCCAGCCGAAGGCGCGAGCGCGCTCTGGAACCTGCACATGAGTGTGCGGCCGCTATCGGATGAGATCGGTGGTTCCGGCGCAGAGATCCTGATGTTCAACTCCGGCGGTTCCGGCGCGCGCCCCACGCTCGACGGGCTGAACGCCACGGCGTTTCCGAGCGGCGTCCACACCATGCCGATCGAGGCGACCGAGAATGTCGGCCCCATTATCGTCTGGCGCAAAGAACTGCGAGAGGGTTCGGGTGGCGCCGGCGAGTATCGCGGCGGCCTCGGCCAGACCATCGAGATCGCGGCGGCCGACGGCTACGGTTTCCGTTTTTCGGCCATGTTCGACCGCCTCAACCATCCGGCCCGGGGGCGCGACGGCGGCAAGGACGGTGCGCCGGGATCGGTATCGCTCGACGACGGAACGGTCCTGCGCGGCAAGGGCCTGCAATTCGTGCCGCCGGCGCGTCGTCTGGTGCTCCAGCTTCCGGGCGGCGGCGGCTTCGGTGATCCCGCGAAGCGTCCGGCGGCGGCGCTCGAGCACGACCTCAAGCACGGCTACCTCACCGGCGAACAGGTCGAAATCCACGGCAAGGCCAGCATACGGAAGCCAAAAGGATGAACATGATCGCTTTTGAGAGCAAGCGGGCCGCGACGATCAAATCGTCGCCCTCAATGGCGGTGTCCATGACAGCCAAGGCGATGCGCGCCAAGGGGGAAAGCGTCGTCGACCTGTCGCTCGGCGAGCCGGATTTCGATACGCCTGCCCATGTGGTTCAGGCCGCCATCGACGCAATGCGGCGCGGCGTGACACGCTATACCGGACCGGACGGGCTTCCAGAGCTGCGCGAGGCGATCGTTGCCAAGTTCAAGCGCGAGAACGGGCTGGACTATGCGATCGACGAGATCTCCATCGGCAACGGCGCCAAGCAGATCTTGTTCAACGCTTTCCTCGGCACGCTGGAGCCTGGCGACGAGGTGATCGTCCCGGCACCCTATTGGGTGTCTTACACCGACATCATCATCCTGCATGGCGGCGTGCCGAAAATCGTTTGCTGCGGCGTCGAGGATGCCTTCAAGCTCGCGCCGGAACGGTTGGAGGCTGCCATCACGCCGAAGACGCGGTGGTTCCTGTTCAACTCGCCGTCTAATCCAACCGGGGCGATCTACAGCGCCGAGGAACTGAGGGCGCTCGGCGCGGTTCTGACGCGGCATCCGCGCGTTGCCATCATGTCGGACGAGATCTACGAGCATATTGTATGCGGCGAAGTACCGTTCGCCTCGTTCGCGGCAGCCTGCCCCGACTTGCGCGAGCGAACGCTAATTGTCAACGGCGTCTCCAAGGCTTACGCCATGACCGGCTGGCGGCTGGGTTATGCCGCCGGGCCAAAAAGCCTGACCAAGGTGCTGAACAAGCTCCAGTCGCAGAGCACGACTTGCCCGTCGTCGATCACTCAGGCCGCCGCCGTTGCGGCGCTCAATGGCCCACAGGACTTCGTCAGCAAGGCTGTCGAGGAATACAAGGTGCGCGGCGCGCTGGTGACGAAGAGTTTCGGAGCCATCCCGGGCTTGGAAGTGCGGGCGCCTGACGGAGCCTTCTACCTGTTCCCTAAATGCGAACCCCACATAGGCAAGACCACTCCCGACGGAACGACGATTGCCAATGACGCGGAACTGGCATCCTACCTCCTGAAAGCGGGCAAGGTCGCAACGGTGCCGGGGGCAGCGTTCGGCATCGAACCCTACATCCGCCTGTCCTTTGCGACGTCGAGCGACAATCTGACCGCCGCCGCCGAACGTGTCGCCGATGCGCTGGCGCGGCTCCGATAACGGAAAGAAGAGCCCATGACGGATTTTCAACGAACCCTGCTCACCGGCGCCGCGGGTGCGCTCGGAACGGAGCTCAGGAAATTGGGAACGCAGCTCGGCAAGGTCGTGCGCCTTTCCTCGCTCGGACCTTGCGAAAACCTCGCCCCGCACGAGGAAGACGCGCCAGCGGATCTTTCGGATTTCGAGGCCGTGTCGGCGGCTGTGAAGGGATGCGACGCCATCGTTCACATGGGCGGGCAGGGCCTGGAAGCGCCGTGGAAGGCCATCCTCAACAACAACATCATCGGCACCTACAACGTCTATGAGGCGGCGCGGCGCCATGGCGTGAAGCGCATCGTCTATGCCAGCTCGGTGCATGCCATCGGCTATTATGAGCGCACGGAAACAATCGACGCCAATGTGCCGACGCGGCCGGACAGCCTCTATGGCGTGTCCAAGACCTTCGTGGAGAATCTCGGGCGATTTTATTTCGACAAGTTCGGCATCGAAACCATCTGCCTGCGCATCGGTTCGTCTTATCCGGAGCCGGCAGATCGCCGCCATCTGATAACATGGCTTTCCTATCGCGACTGCCGCCAACTGGTCGAAAGGAGCCTGTCAGCTCCGCGGGTCGGCTTCATGATCGCTTACGGCATGTCGAACAACAGTGAGTCCTTCTGGGACAATCGCACGGCCAGCATCCTCGGCTACAAGCCGCAGGACAGCGCGGACGATTATCGCGAGAAAGTAATCGCCAGTACTCCCCAGGGCGATCCGAACGATCCCGCGATTCGTTTTCAGGGCGGCTTCTTCTGTGCCCTCGGCCATCCCGACGACGACGAGCAGAAGTGAGCGCTGTCATGCAGGCATCCAAGGCATCCTACGATGTCGTGATCGTCGGCGGCGCCGTGGTCGGCAGCGCGACGGCCTATTTCCTGGCGACGAATCCGGATTTCAAGGGCTCGGTGCTGGTGGTCGAGAAAGACTGGACCTTCCAGCGCTCAGCGACCGCGCTGTCCTCGAGCTCGATCCGCCATCAGTTCTCCAACGCGATCAACGTCCAGGTCTCGCAATTCGGGACGCAGTTCATCCGCAGTTTCAAGGAGAACGTCGCGGTCGACGACGACACTCCGGAAATCGGCTTCCACGAGAACGGCTACCTGTTCCTTGCCGAGGACGAGCGGGGCAGCGAGGTGTTACGTCGCAACCATGCAACGCAGGCGGCGTGCGGGGCGGAGGTGACGTTGTTCGACGTCGACACGCTCGGCCGCCGCTTCCCCTGGCTCAACCTCGACGGTCTGTCACTCGGGAGCTACGGCGAGCGCGGCGAAGGCTGGTTCGACAGTTCGGCGCTGATGCAGGGCTTTCGCAGAAAGGCCCGCGCCCTTGGCGTCGAATATATCGAGGACGAAGTCGTGGCGGTGAACCGTGCCGGCGACTGCATCGTCTCGGTAACCACGAAAAGCGGCCAGACGATCGGCTGCGGCACGCTCGTGAACACGTCCGGCACCAACGGCAAGAAGGTCGCCCGCATGGCCGGCCTCGACATTCCCGTCGAGCCGCGCCGGCGTTCGCTCTTCGTGGTCGACTGCCGTACGCCGCTCGAAGGAAAGGTGGGGCTTACCATCGACCCGACCGGCGTGTTCTTCCGCCCCGAGGGCAAATTCTACCTGATGGGCACCTATCCCAAGCACGACCCGGAAGTGGATCCTAACGATTTCGCGGTCATGCACGACGAGTTCGAGGACGAAATCTGGCCGATCCTCGCCAACCGGGTGCCCGCCTTCGAGGCGATCAAGGTCGTGAATGCCTGGGCCGGGCACTATGACTACTGCACGCTCGACCACAACGTCATCCTCGGCCCACATACCGAGGTGGGGAACTTCCTCTTCGCCAACGGTTTTTCCGGCCATGGACTGCAGCAGGCGCCGGCCATGGGCCGGGGCCTGAGCGAACTCATCACTTATGGCGGGTTCCGGACCCTCGATCTTTCGCCATTCGGCTTCGAACGCGTGGTCGCTAATCGGCCTTTCCTCGAAGACGCGGTCATCTAACTCAAACACGGGTCAAGACGATGAAAACTGAGTGTGGAAGCCGCAGCGGCGGACAGGTACTGATCGATCAGTTGCGCATCCACGGTGTAGAGCGCGCGTTCTGCGTGCCCGGCGAAAGCTATCTCGATGTGCTCGACGCGCTGCACGATGCCGCCGATGCCATCGAACTCATCGTGTGCCGGCAGGAAGGCGGGGCGGCGTACATGGCCGAAGCCTATGGCAAGCTGACCGGCAAGCCCGGCATCTGCTTCGTAACGCGCGGCCCGGGTGCGACCAACGCCTCGGTAGGCGTGCATACCGCCTTCCAGGATTCCACGCCGATGATCCTGTTCGTCGGCCAAGTGGCGCGCGACCAGATGGAGCGCGAGGCTTTCCAGGAAATGGACTACCGCCGCATGTACGGTCAGATGGCGAAATGGGTGGTCGAGATCGAGGACGCGGCGCGCATTCCCGAATTGATCAGCCAGGCGTTTCATCGCGCCGTCAACGGCCGACCCGGTCCCGTGGTCGTGGCGCTGCCTGAAGACATGCTCACCGATCAGGTGACGGTCGATGACGTGCCGGCCTACAAGCGCGTCGAAGCCTACGCGGGCGAGCCGCAGCTTGAGGAACTGATGTCGGTGCTTGCCAAGGCGGAGCGGCCGATGCTTGTCGCCGGAGGAGGCGGCTGGACCGCCCAAGCGGTCGCGGACCTCAAGGCCTTCTCGGAAGCCTTCTGCCTGCCCGTCGCGGCCTCGTTCCGCTGCCAGGACCTGTTCGACAACACTCACCCGAACTACGCAGGCGACCTCGGCCTCGCCGCCGGGCCGAAGCTGATCCAGCGAATGAAGGACAGCGATGTCCTCATCTCCATCGGCGCGCGGCTCGGCGAAATGACGACCGGCGGCTACACGCTGATCGACATTCCGGTGCCGAAGCAGACCTTCATTCATGTCCATCCCGGTGCCGAGGAACTTGGGCGCGTCTACCACGCGGCTCTGCCCGTCAACGCCAGCGTCGCCGGGTTCCTGTCCCAGGCGCGTCGTCTGAAACCAGCGACCCCTCCCGTCCGGAAGGCATGGACCGAGGCAGCTCACGCCGACTATCTCGACAACCTGAGGCACCCGAAAATTCCCGGTCCGGTGCAGATGGGCGAGATCATGGAATGGCTGCGTGGCCATCTCGCGCCCGACGCGATCCTGACGACGGGTGCGGGCAACTATTCCGCTTGGGCGCACCGGTTCTATCAGTACCGCACATTCCGCACGCAGCTCGGCCCAACCAATGGCTCCATGGGCTACGGCGTGCCCGCGGCGATCGCCGCCAAGCTCACCGCACCGGGGCGTGAAGTCGTGGCCTTCGCCGGCGACGGCTGCTTCCTGATGAACGGTCAGGAACTGGCGACCGCCATGCACTACGATGCGCGCGTGATCTTCCTCGTCATCAACAACGGCATGTACGGCACGATCCGCATGCACCAGGAGCGCAACTATCCCGGCCGCGTTTCGGGCACGCGGCTAACCAACCCGGATTTTGCGGCGCTGGCCCGCTCCTACGGACTGCATGGCGAAACGGTGGAAAAGACGGAAGACTTCGCCGAGGCATTCAAGTGTTGTGAGGCGTCCAGAAAGCCGGCACTCATCGAGATCCGGATCGATCCGGAGGCGCTGACGCCGAAGATGAGCCTGACGCAGATCCGCGAGCAGGCGATCGCACAAGGTAGGTAGCCGCAGCCGGAGGCGCCGGCAAAAGGCCGGCACCGACCTCCTCAATCCCCCGACATCGCGCTCGCCGGCTCGTCGAGCATGGCGCGATAGCGGTTCAGGCTCTCTTCCAGATGGGCCACGAGCGCGTTCCTGGCCGCTTTGGCATCGCCTTGTGTTATGGAGGCGAGGATGGCCGAGTGTTCGCGATTGATCTTCTTCAGATAAGCTTGATGCGCGCGGGCCGACTGGCGGTGCTTCAGCACAAGGTCGAAATTGATCTCGGCGAAGACGGCTTCGAGGAAATGCTGAAAGTGCGGATTGCGCGTCGCCTTGGCAATGGCAAGATGGAAGTCGAAATCGGCCCGCGCCTCGACCTCAACATCGTCCGTTTCCAACCTGTCCAGATGATCGTAGGCTCTGGCGATCTCAGCTAGGGCCTCCGGAGTTCGCCGCGCCGCGGCCAGCGCCACGGACTGCATCTCGACCCCCAGCCTCAGTTCCAGGATCTGCATGGCCGAGCGGATATCGTCGATGCGGCTGATCTCGAAATGGAGTGTCTTGGCGTCCTTTTCGGTGACGTAGACGCCGGCCCCCTGGCGTGCCGTGACGCGGCCGCCGATCTTGAGCGAGGTCAGGGCTTCACGGATCACTGTGCGGCTGACACCGAATTCCTCGCAAAGCTGGGCACTCGACGGTATCTTCTCGCCGGGCGTATATAGACCCGAATCGATGCGCGAGGTGAGTTGCGCCGCGACGATTTCTGCGAGGTTGCCGCGTTGCGCTATGATTGCCAAAGCCAATCCTCCAAGCGTCGATTTCGGTACGCGCCAATCTAGCACATATCACATATCATGCTAGCTGGCAGATCAGCCACCTTTGCTGTCGGTGATCCTGGCGTTGATGACCTGGATTGGATGAGGAATCGAGCGCCCGCTGATCTGCTTGGCCTGCGATCTGCAGGAGTAGCCGGTTGCCATCAGCACCTCATTTTGCCCAGCCGTGGCGAGCTCAGCGGCCCAGCTCATGGTATAGATCGTCTCCGAAAGCGCGCGGTTGCGCACCTCGTGCCCGAAGGTGCCGGCCATACCGCAGCAACCGATCTCGGCCAATGTGAGGCGGATGCCGAGCTTGCCGAAAACCGCGGACCACTGGCCTTGCGCTGATGGTACGTTGGTGCGCTCCGTACAATGTGCCATCAGCTTGAAGACGCTATCGTCTGCGACATCTTGTGCCGGCTCCAGCCGGTCCAGATTGGCGGCCAACCATTCTTGAGGCAGTAACACCCTTGCGCGGGTCCGTGTGGAGGGGGCAGTTGCATATTCGCTGCGGTAGGTCAGCGTCATCGAAGGATCGATGCCGACCAGCGTGACACCGGTGTCGGCCAGGTCGTCCAGATGGCGGGCCGTCTTGGCTGCAATTTTTTCGAACGCGCCCAGATAGCCATGGACGTGGAGTGCCTTGCCGTTGTGCCAGGCGGCCAACAGCAGCGGCGCGAATCCCATTCTCCTTGCCAGATCGACCGTGTCGAGCACGACCTGCGGATCGAAATGCGAGGTGAACGCATCCGCCACGAAGACCACCGTGCGGGCGCGCTCTTCCGGGGGCAGCCGCAGCAGGTGCTCCTGTGTCGCGACGCCGATGCCTCTCCGCGCCAGTTCACGTGCGAGCGAGACGGGCGGCATGACCGGCAGCGCCGTCAGGCCCACGAGCCGCATGATCGCCCCGCCGGCGGCGGAGCCGACGAAGGCGTTGTAGAGGGGCTTTAGCCGCGCCATCCACGGCAGCGTCGTCTCGATCGCCGCCACGATCGGGTCCTTCAGCGGCCGCAGATAGCGCCCATAATACAGCTCAAGGAATTTCGCGCGGAAGGCCGGCACGCTTACCTTGACGGGGCACTGGCCTGAGCAGGCCTTGCAGGCCAGGCACGTGTCCATGGCCGCGCGCACCTCGTGGGAGAAGTCACGGCGATTGGCAGGGTTCACGGAATTCCAGGTCCGGGCGACAATCCGGGCAAGCGGGTTCGTACGCCGCAGAAGTTGCGCCTCGGCGCGAGGATCCAGGCCTTGCAAGGCAAGCAGGCGCAACCATTCGCGCATTAGTGAGGCGCGGCCCTTAGGCGAGAAACGCCGGTCGCGCGTACCCTTGTAGGAGGGACACATCACGCTCTTCTCGTCAAAATCGAAGCAGGCACCGTTGCCGTTGCAATAGGCGGCGTTGTCGAATGCCGCGCGAATTTCATTGCCGATGACCGGTCGAAGTCGCCACGCAGCGGGACCTCGTCGATCTTGAGAAGCGGGCTCGTGCCAGGCGCGGCGATCTTGCCGGGATTGAGCTGGTTACGAGGGTCGAAGACACGCTTGATCTCCTGTAGGCCGGGATAAAGATCGCCGAAGAATTCGGGTACGTATTCGGAACGCGCGCCTTTGCCATGCTCTCCCCACAACACCCCGCCATATTTGCGCGCCAGCGCCACCACCCTGTCGCTGATACGCCGCACGAGCTGAACATGATCATCCCGCGTGAGGTCGAGCGCCGGACGCACGTGCAGCACGCCAGCATCGACATGACCGAACATGCCGTAGTCGACGCCCTCGCCGTCCAGGATTGAACGAAACTCGCGGATATAGGCGGCGAGATTTTCCGGTGGCACCGCGGTATCCTCGACAAAGGCGACCGGCCGCACCGGTCCCTCGACATTGCCGAGCAGGCCGACCGCCCGTTTGCGCATCGTCCAGATCGCCTCGATCTCGTTTCTTTCGCGCGTCACCGTGTAGCCGCCGCGGCCGAGCTGAAAGCTGGCACCCAGCCGGGACACGATCTCGGAAAGCTTGCGAGAGAGTTCGGTTGGGTCGTCAGCTAACACCTCGACGATATTGATGCCATTCGCGGGGCCGGAAGCGTCGTCGGGAAAGAAGTGTGCAATCTCCGCCCAGGCCGCGTCGCCCTTGGCAAGGCGCAGCACCTTTTCGTCCACCGTCTCCACCGAAGCCACCCCTCAGCGCGATGAGGTTGCGGGCGTCTTCCAGCGCGGTGTTGAAATTGTCGTAGCGAATGTTGATGAGAGCCGAGCAGGCCGGAATCGGCAGCAGGTTCAGTTCCGCCTCAGCGATCATCGCCAGCGTTCCCTCAGAGCCGCACAGCGTGGCGTTGAGATCGAAGCGGCCGTCCGCGCGCCTGAGGTGCGCGAGATCGTAGCCCGTCATGAAGCGGTTCAGCTTCGGGAAGGTTTGGGCGATCAACAGCCTCCTCTCGCGTTCGATCCGGTCGAGAACCCGGTGGATTTCTCCTATCCGGTCGCTGCGGCGCTGCACGTTCTCCAGTTCCGCCCTCTTGAGCGGCCGCGACCACCAGTCGGTGCCGTCCGTCAGAACCACCCGCAGGCCGAGCACGTGGTTGCTGGTCTTGCCGTAGATGCAGGAACCCTGGCCGCTCGCGTCGGTCGAGATCATGCCGCCGATCGTCGCCCGATTCGAGGTCGACAATTCCGGAGCGAAGAACAGTCCGTACGGCTCCAGCGCCCGGTTGAGCTGGTCCTTGACGACGCCACATTCGACTCGGGCGACGCGACGGATCGGATCGATGTCGAGTATCCGGTTCATATGTCGGGAGCAGTCGACGACGATTCCGGCTGTCAGCGACTGGCCGTTGGTGCCGGTGCCACCGCCGCGAACCGAGATGGCGGCGTGCGCAAATTCCGGCCGGCTCAGCAAGCCGGCAACGACTTTCAGGTCGTCCGTTCCGCGAGGAAACACAATACCCGCCGGCTGAACCTGATAGATCGAGTTGTCTGTTGAGAACACCGTCCGGCTGTCGCTTCTCGTTTCAGTTTCGCCACGGAAGCCCGTTTCCACCAAGCGCTCGAAGAAAGCGTTTTCGGGCCGTCGGCGTGCTTGAGAGAGGCGAGGTATCATGCGCTGCTCGGATATCGCTTGAGATTTGAGAAGTTAACATATAAGTGATATCATACCAATAGCATCGCATTACCGAAAGCCCGGAGATGGTATGAAGGACCAGACTGTTGTGATCGTCGGTGGCGCTTCCGGCCTTGGGCTCGCGACAGCCAGACTGATGATCGAGCATGGCGTCGGCAAGCTAGGGCTGGTCGACAGGAATGGTGATTTGCTGGCCAAGGCTGCCGAAGACCTCGCCGGGCAGGGCGCCGACGTCGCCACCGCATGCGCCGACATTTCGAGGGCCGAGACCGGCCACACCGGATTCAACGAGATCGCGGGCAAGCTCGGCCGTGTCCATGCGCTGGTCAACAGCGCGGCGATCTATCCGCGCAAGCCGATCCTCGACATCACCGACGATGAATGGGACCTCGAGAACGCCGTCAACATCAAGGGCACCTACCATATGATGGTCGCGGCAGTCAGGCATATGCGCCAATATGTGAGTCCACCTGAGGTGACCGGGCGCATCGTCAACGTCACCTCGGTCGACGCCTTCAAAGCGCATCCGCAAAACGCCCATTACGCGGCCACCAAGGCGGCTGTCGTCAGTCTGACCAAATCCTTCGCCGAAGAATGCGCAAACGATCAAATCCTCGTCAATTCCGTCGCGCCAGCCGGCTTCGCGACTGATAGGGCGAAGGAACTCGGATTCCTGTCGGAACTGGCCAGGGCGAGTGCCCTCGGCCGAGCCGCTGAGCCGAAGGAAATGGCCGAATGGATCGTCATGATGGCAAGCCACCGCAACACTTACGCGACCGGCGAGAACGTCGTCGTCAGCGGAGGCTACATTTATGTCTGAGAACTCACCCTACCGCACCGCGCTCGTCACGGGCGCGACCAGCGGGATCGGCCGGTCCATAGTTCTGCGCTTGAGGGAACGTGGTCTTGTCGTTCATGCGGTCGGGCGCAACGAAAGTCAGTTGAGCGAACTCGCCAGCCTCAGCGGCGCGGTTCCGGTCATCGCGGACGTCCGCGACACCTGGGCAATCGTCAATGCCTTGGGCGGCGTCGAAGTCGATATCCTCGTCAACAACGCAGGCATTCTCTCCAGTCGCGCGGCTTTTCACGAAATCGATCCCGCTGAGATCGACGCCATGATCGACGTCAATCTGAAAGCCCCGATGCACCTGACCCGAGCCTTCCTGCCTGGGATGGTGACGCGCAGGCGCGGCCACCTTGTCTTCATCGGCTCAAGCGGTGGCCAGGCGCCATATCCTTCCATGGCTGCCTACGGCCCCTCCAAGGCGGGCCTAAGCCTGTTTTGCGACAATCTGCGCTGCGACTTGCTCGGTACGTCGGTTCGTATCAGCGAAATCGTGCCGGGCCGTGTCCAAACACAACTCTACCGGACGTCTATACCGGACCATCAGGCGGCGGCCCTTCTTTACGACGACTACCGCCCGATACAGCCGGAACACATCGCGCAGATCGTCAGCGACGTGATCGATCTCCCGGTCTTCGTGGACGTGGCGCGCGTCGAGGTTTTCCCTACCGACCAGGCGACCGGCGGCGGCACGATGGTCAAGCATCGGCAATAGCGGTCGGCAGCGAACCCAAGAAGCAGTGATGCCTCCGAAGTTGCCGCACATAGCCGAAACGGTCGATGGCGAAGATCCAGTACCAACCCTCGTGCCGCACGAGCATCGCGTTGCGATTCTGAACGATGTTCATGCCCGGCCACTCCGCCCGGTGGACACCCCGGCGCGTCTGCTTCGTTTCGCAGTCCTGTCCACCGAGATCTAAAGCCGACGAAGCCACGGTCGAAGGCATCCAGCGCAACGTTCGCCTCTTGGTCGCCGCCGGCGACACGGTCTTCGAGCTGTGCTTCGCAGAGCACGAACTTCGGTCGTCAGTCCAGGCGGTTCGCGTCGGCGTGCTCCCAGTAGATTCGGGAAATCTCGCGCGTCAAAGGCCCTGGCTTGCCGTCACCGATCATATGCCCGTCGACGTGTGCAACCGGCGTGACCCCGCCCAGAGTGCCGGTGACGAAGGCTTCGTCGGCCGAGTAGGCCTGGACGAGCGTGAAATCCTTCTCGAAAGACGGCCCGCAATGTTCGCCGAAAAGCCGGACGATGTGGGAACGCGTGATGCCGTTGAAGCTGTAAAGCCCGCGCGACGTCCACAGTTCGCCCTTGCGCACGATGAAGAAATTCGTGGAGTTGCAGCTTGCGACGAACCCTTGCGGGTCGAGCATCAACGCCTCGTCAGCGCCGGCCGCGATCGCCTGGACCAGCGCCTGGATGAGATTGAGACGGCTGTGCGAATTGAGCCGCAAGTCGAACGCGTCGGGCGACGAGCAGCGGAAGGTCGATGTGAACAGTTTCAGCCCCGCTTCCGCGAACTGGCCGCGCGGCCGCTTGATCTCCGCCACGATGACCACGGTCGCTCCCCCCAGCGTGAAGCGCGGATCCTGGTTCGGAGTGGACTTGCGGCCGCGCGTGATCATCAGACGGATGTGCGTGTCGGTGGTGAAGCCGTTCTTCACGCAGGTCTCCATTAGCGCTCGCGTGACCTCCTCGCGCGTCATGCCGATCTCGAGGCTGATGGCGCGTGCACCCTCGAAGAGCCGATCGAGATGCGCGTTGAGCGAAAGCAGCTTTCCGTTAACGAGCCGCAACCCTTCCCACACGCCGTCACCGAGCACGAAACCGGCATCGAAGACCGACACCACGGCGTTTTCGCGGTGGACGAACTCTCCGTTCACATAGATCAGTGCGTTGTCGTTGCGGACGTCGCCGTCGTAGCTTTGTGCACTTGTGTAACCCATCATGGCCCTCACAGTGAAAATTCCGAGGAGCGGTCAATGAACGCACTTGTCCGGGCGTGCTTCGGCGCCCGGAAGATTTCCTCGGCCGTCCCTTCCTCGTGAACCACGCCGTCGGCCAGAAAAAGCACGCGCGTGGCGAAGCGGTAGGCGAAGCCGAGCTCGTGCGTGACGAGCAGCATCGTGCGCCCTTCTTCGGCAAGGCCGAGGATGGTGCGCAGCACCTCGCCCACAAGTTCCGGGTCGAGCGAGGATGTCGGCTCGTCGAACAACATCACCTCCGGCTGCATGGCAAGGGCCCGCGCAATGGCCACCCGCTGCTGCTGACCGCCCGAGAGGCGGCGGGGATAGACTTCGATCTTGTCGGTCAGCCCGACGCGGTCGATCTCACCGATTGCGCGTTCGCGCGCCTCGGATTTCCGCATGCGGTCGACGGTGACCAGCCCTTCCATGACGTTTTGCAGAACCGTCATGTGCGGGAAGAGGTTGAACTGCTGGAACACCATGCCGACGCGTCGGCGCACGGCGCAGAGATCGCGTTCCGGATAGTCGACCTGTCCGTTGGCGCGCGGCCGCCCGACACGCTCGCCCGTTAGTTCCACTGTTCCCAGGGTCGGCAATTCCATGAAGTTGAGGCATCGCAGCAGCGTCGATTTGCCCGAACCACTTCCGCCGATGATGGCCAGGCGCTCACCTGGCATCACTGTCAAGTCGATGCCCTTGAGCACGTCGAGCTTGCCGAAGGATTTGTGCAGCCCGGTGCATTTGAGTGCGGCCACGGCTTGGGTCATCGCTCGCCTCAAGATGCACGCGCCATGCGTCGCTCAAGAACAAGCGAGGCAAGGCTGAGCGGATAGATGATGAGGAAGTAGATGACGCCGACCGCCGTGAGGATCTCCAGCGGACGGTAGAAGGTCGAGGAAAGCAGCCTACCCTCGTACATCAATTCATGCACGCTGAGCACGGAGGCGAGCGAGGTCACCTTGGCGACCTCGAAGGCCCGATTGGTGAAGGCGGGAAGCATGCGCTGGACGACCTGCGGCAGGATCACGCGGCGCATGACGGCGGCGCGGCTCATGCCGATCGCCATCGCGCCCTCGTTCGACCAAAGTGTTGGAAGACGGAGCGATGCCGGCGGCTGGAAAGCCGGCCTCGGGGATCGGCCGGCAGCCGCAAAACGGCCTCGTCTACGATCTCGACTGGGACGAGGACGCTGGCCGCGGCGGCTCAGCGGCGCCAGCGGAGGGTGGCCGGGAAGGGGAGCGGGCTTTTGGCCCGGATCTGGAGGCCGGCGAACTGGGCGAGGCGGACGAGTCGGATCCGCTGGCGGAAGAATTTGCGGCGATCGACGCGGTGCTCGAGCGCACGCCTGGCCGAGTGGCAGGGCGTGCTCGCTGACACCCGGGAACTGCCCACGGTCCTGCGCGCCGCGATCCTGCTCGAGGCTTGGTCCGAGATCGATGTGCTGCAGCATGCTGCTTGGTTGGGGCATCTGCTCGTGGCCGCGCTGCTGCGGCAGGAAGGGCTCGCCGCGGGTCATCTCGCCTCACTGCATCTCGGTGCCAAAAACATTCCGCGGGAGCGCAGGCGAGCACGGTTGCGGAGCGACCGCCTGTTGGCGTTTGTCGATGCCATCCAGGAAGCCGCGCTGGCTGGATTGAAGGAGCACGATAGACTCGTGCTCGCGAAAAGCCAGATGGAGCGGCGGTTGCGTGAACGCCGCGCCAACTCAAAGTTGTCCGACCTGGTCGAGCTCGTGCTCTCCCGGCCGATCGTCTCCACAGGCATGATCCAGGACCGGCTAAAAGTCTCGAAGCAGGGCGCACTCAACCTTGTCGGCGAGCTCAGCTTGCGCGAAATGACGGGGAGGGGAAGGTTTCGAGGATGGGGGTTGATTTGAGACTAGAGGCGGCAAGGTCGATGCCTTGGTCACACGCGAGGGACGAGAGGCGTAACTGACTGATAATGCAACATTATCATTCGTTTTGTCGAGCCGACAGGCTGTGCGTTTTGGCGCGAAAACCCTGGCATAAAGCGCACCGCCGTTTACCCTCGAAGTCATGATTCGCCTCGATCCCGCGACCGCCAGCCCCGCCGCGCCGCCGACCGTGCCGGCCTGGGCGCTCGCGCCCGGCCGTGACGCCAGCCCCGCCGACGCCGCCTTCCAGGCCGGCGCCGCCTTGGCTACGCTCGACACGCTGGCCCGCGCGCAGCCTTCCTGGGCCGGGGCTTGGCGGCAGCGGCTGGCGCTTCGCTGTGCCGCCGCCAGCATGCGGCTCGCCGGCCGCGCCGAGGGTGAAGCCGCCCTGCGCGACGCCTGGTACTTGCGCCCGGCTGGCGCCGATACCGGCCCCGCCGGCGCCATTCTTGGCGCCTGGCGGCAGTTGGCTGGGCAGCCGCCCGTTGTCACCGCCGATCGTTTAGCCAAGATCGTCGACCAGCTGGGGCTGCACTGGGACCGCGCGGCTCTCGCCGACTTCTGTACGGAGATCGAGGAACTGGCGGGGTTGCAGCGGCCGGCGCCGTTCGCCGCCGCGGCGATCGCCGCTCGTGTCATCGCGACGCGACCGGATTGCGAGCTTTTTGCCTGGTGGCTCGCCGACCTGGTGCTGGCGCAAAGGCTGCGCTGGTCGCGGCCGCTGCCGCTCCTGATGGCTCAGGCCTTTGCTCCGGTCTTCCGCCGCGAGGCCGGCGGCAAGCGCGTCCGACCCGGGGAGCAAAATTTTGAGCGCGCGGTCTGCGTCGCACTGGTTCAGGGCGCCGTCGAGACCTGTCGGCTCGCCACAGAGATTGCCCGGCGGGCGGAGCGGCTCATCGCCGTCGCACCGAAGCTCAGGGCCAAGGGCGCCGGGGACGCGATCTTTTCGCTGCTCAACGAAGATGCCGTCTCCGGCTCGCTGACAACGAAGAACCTGTCGCGCTTCGCGGCGCGTCGCCTGTTCGAACGGCTGCAGCAACTCGATGCCGTGCGCGAGCTCTCCGGCCGTACCAGCTTCCGGCTGTTCGGGCTGTAGCGATGAGCCAAGCCTCCGCCCGCCGTAAGCCGAACGATAAGCCGGCGCTGCGGTTCCGTTGCAAAATTGTCGTCTGGCAATAGAAATTCGGGGAACGACCCCAGCCTCACGCGGCGGCGATGATTTCGAATTGCTGGGCGATGGGCGGATTTGGATTGAAGGCGTACCTCCCCTGTCGTTTTCGCATCATGTGGATCATCTCGATCCCGCCCAGCGTGGCGATAGCGCTTGCGAATGATTTGAAACCGAGCATAGGCCGCACACGACACTTGATACGCCGGTGATCCTGCTCGATGCGGTTGTTGAGGTACTGGCTCTTTCGGATGCGGATCGGCTTGAGCTGCCGCCGCGACCGATCCCGCAGCCGGCTTTCCGCGTCACAGGAAAGGATCGCCTCGCGATTCGTCTGGCTACCGTCGATGACGATGCGCTCGGGGCGGCCGTGACGCTGCAACGCCTTGCGCAGGAAGCGTTTGGCCGCCGGCAGATCACGATGCTCGCTGAACCAGAACTCGACGGTGTCGCCGACGCTGTCGATGGCGCGATAGAGATACATCCAGCGGCCGCGAACCTTGATATAGGTTTCGTCGATATGCCACCTTCCGCCGACGGCACGCTTGCGCCGATTGAGGCGTTTCAGCAGCAAGGGCGAGAAGTGAACGACCCAGCGGTGGATCGTCGAATGATCGATACTGATGCCGCGCTCGGCCATCATTTCCTTCAAATCGCGAAGGCTCAAGCCGTAGGCCAGATACCAGCGAACGCAAAGCAGAATGACGGACTGGTCGAAATGGCGGCCCTTGAACATCTGAACTCTCCGGCGAAACACCAGAGGCCATGCCATGCGCCTGGTTACCGAAGACTTTGCAACACAGCCACCCAGACTCCATACAAATCGCGCAACGCGCCTGCACCCAACCCTCAACCTGCTTAAGAGTAACTGGACGGCCGGCGATGCGATCGCCCCATCGGAATTGCCCGACGAGGCAGGGGCGAGATGAGCCGATTGTCCGGAAGAGATCAGGTCGGGCTTGAGAGCTTGCTGGCCTGGGTGGCTGCTGCTTCAGATGGTTCTATTCGGCAGCGTGCTCGTTCTGATCTGGCGGCCCAGCTGCGCTTGTAAAGTTCGTCTGCTCGGCGGGCACGCAGCAATGCCGATCGACATCAAGGACGCGGTCAAAGCGGATCTTCCGCACATCGCCATAGGTTGCACAAGGGCGGCGCAGGATGGTGAACAACGGCCACACCATCCAAGTCAACCTGCCGCAAGGCAGCACCCTCGCCCGCGGGGATCGTGTCTATGAGCTGCTACAGTTTCATTTCCATGCGCCAAGCGAGCACCACGTCGCGGGCAAGAGCTTCCCGATGAAAGCGCATTTTGTCCATAAGGACCGCAACAGCG
The DNA here is from genome assembly GCF_055811435.1 of Mesorhizobium sp. WSM4837. NCBI lineage: Bacteria > Pseudomonadati > Pseudomonadota > Alphaproteobacteria > Hyphomicrobiales > Phyllobacteriaceae > Mesorhizobium > Mesorhizobium sp. WSM4837. The sequence goes on along the minus strand of NZ_JBVVQE010000047.1, from coordinate 12,041 downwards.
ATACTCTGGGTCCGCTGGGCCTGTTTCTGACGCCAGGCGCCACAAATGCCAGCTTCGCCAGGCTTGCCGCAGCATTTCCCGCAACCGCAGGCGAGGACACAGCGGTCGACGAGGCCGACCCCCAACGCGCTTCTCCCGGCTTCGCTTGGCTACTGGACATATGAGGGATCATTGACGACGCCGCCATGCACCGAAAACGTCGAGTGGATGGTCGCGACGGAACCGATTGAGGTCGACCCAGCGGACATCGAGCGATTTACCTCACTCTATCCTTTGAGCGCGGCCTATCCGCCGCACCACTGCGCCCAACCACGCAGCGGTGGCCGGTGACAAGATGCGTTTGCCCTCCAGCGAAACCACTGCCTGTCAGTTTGATCGAGCGTGATTCCGCGTTGCGCGATTTTGCATGGGGCTGGTTCGGTTCTTAATCGCATTCGATGGTCCGCATTCATACCGTAGATGCACTCATCGAAACGATCGATTTTACGAAGAGTAACGAACATGAAAAAGGCGTTGCTCAGGACGTTTTGAGGACGATCAGCGGCATGAAGTACAGAGCGGACATCAGCGGTCTACGGGCCGTCGCCGTTGTTCCTGTTGTCCTGTATCATGCTGGCTTTTCAGCGGTCAGCGGCGGGTTCGTTGGGGTCGACATCTTCTTTGTGATCTCCGGCTTCCTGATAACGTCCGACATCATCGAGCGGACAGAGAGAGGCGAATTCTCGCTGCTGGACTTCTATCACCGCCGCGTTCGACGGATTTTCCCCGCCCTCTCCGCGATGCTCGCCGCCTGTTTTGCGATGGCGTGGTTTGTGTTGCCGCCGGGAGAGTTCATTGGGTTCGGCAACAGCGCCATCGCCGCCGCGATTTCCTTCAGCAACTTCTTTTTTTACCGCAACACCAACTATTTCACTGAAGCCGCGAACTCGCTCCCGCTCCTGCACACATGGTCGCTGGCTGTCGAGGAGCAGTTTTACTTGCTGTGGCCTTTGGCAGTCATACTCATGATGCGATGGCTGAGACCGTGGGCGTCGTCAATCATCGTCGCAGCGCTATTCGTCATGTCCATCTACGCCGCTGAGCACTGGCTCCAGAGCGACCCGCCCTTTGTATTCTACATGCTTCCGACGCGCGCTTGGGAACTGCTCGCGGGCGGGCTGATCGCGCTGCCCGTGGCCAAGGCAATGAAGCCAAACCAAACGATTGCGGAACTCCTCGCTGCCTCGGGTCTGGCGCTCATCACCGCTTCACTTTTCCTGATCGATCAAGATACGCCATTTCGTGGCCTCCACGCGCTTGCTCCCTGCATTGGAGCGGCGCTCATCATCGCCGCCGGCTTTCACCGCGAAACAATGGTCTCAAAAGCGCTGTCGATCGGCCCTGCCGGCTTCATCGGCCTGACTTCCTACTCGCTCTACCTCTGGCACTGGCCGTTGCTGGTCTTTGCTGGCATCTATCAAAATCGCGAGTTGCTCGTCTCTGAACGTGTCGCTGTCGTAATGGCCGCGCTGCTCGTCTCAGCTCTCTCATGGCGCTTTGTCGAGCGCCCGTTCCGCCGGAGAGCTACAGGTTGGACGTGGCTGGTACCGACCGCCGGCGCAACAGCTGCGGTGTGCTGTCTATCCCTGGCTATCATCAACAGCTCCGGCTTCCCCAGTCGGGGCCCTGATGGCGGCCCGTCTGTTCAAGCACTCAGAGCGGAGAGGGCCAAGTTCGAAGCATCTTCCTGCCTCGAGCGTGGCGGGCTCATCCCCAAAACGGGCGAATGCCTCCTCGGCTCCGGCAATATCGCTCCGACGATCGTTTTGTGGGGCGATTCTCAGGCTGCCCATCTTGCCCCTTCTTTAAGCGAGGCCGCCCGGACCACAGGCGTGCGCGTCAGACAGATTACAAAAGCGGGGTGCGCTCCTTTCCCCAACATGACGATGCTTCCCGCCAGTCCATTGACAGCGGATTGCCCGGCCTTCAATTCGTCCGCGCTCCAATCGGTGCTTGCCGATCGCAACGTCACACTCGTGATCCTAGCAGGCCGCTGGAACACCTACTCGGGGCGTGGAGGCAGCTTCCTTTCGAAGGATGGAAGCTGGCCTTCGCGGGAGGCTTCCAAAGCGAACTTCACGTCCGCCATTAAAGAGACCGCGGCCGCACTGGCGACCCGTGGCATCAAGACCGCCGTGGTTGGACCAGCCCCAGAACCGCCCACCGATGTGCTGACTTGCCTTATCCGTGCGGACTTCATGAATGGCGATGCGCCGTGCTCCACCATGCCGGCCGAGAGGTCTTGGCAGAACAATCAAATCCTCGCGGATCTGCTGCCACGAACTGTACAATTCGTTCCGATAGTCCAAGCTTTGTGTGGGCAGGAAAAGTGCCCGCTGAAATCAGGTGAAGACGTCTTCTACCTCGACGCGATCCACCTTTCGCGGGCGAGCCGGCATATCCTCGCCCCCATTTTCGCTAAGGTCATCTCTTCGCCGGCCATGGATCTGGAGTAAGTCAGGCTTCTCCGGGGGAAAGGATCGCGCGCATGGCCGCGGTGCAGCGCGGGCTAACCCTCAGCAAGGACTGCAGCGAAGTATTCGTCATGGTATCTCCCGTCAGTGCTCTGCTGCAGCCACGACCTTGAGCCTGATTGATTGGGGTCCAACGGCAGAGTTATGCGGCTCGACATCGGTCTTGCTGCCCGCGAACCTTGAGGCGTTCGTCGATCGGATAGAGGCTTCGATTCAGGAGACCTGCTTCGTAATGCGGCCATGATAGGCCGGTCCCTCACCGACTGCCGCGCGCTCGGAAGAGATCGTCAGCATCGCCGGCTGGTTGGTGGCGTATGATCGGAGGGCGACCGGTGTCCCTGACCTTTCGGCGCGGCTCCAGCTTTGCGAGCAGTCGCTTCGAGATTCGAGAAACTACCCGTGTAGCCGCGCTGTTTGATAGCTTGGAACAGCTTGCTCCAGCACTGGCTGAGAAACGCCTCGAAATGTAAGGTGACGTCGTGTTCAACGCCGTCCTGCGTCGGTCGGGTGGGGTGTCGAAAGTCAGCCATTTAGCGATGCTGCGCCAAGCATAGCCGGTATGACCGGCGTCGGCACAGGACAAGCCGATCCTTCCGCAGGGCATGAACATTTCGAACACCATCTACCGCGATTGTCGATAGCGTGGCGCACCTGGCGCCTGTGACTTACCTCAATATGCGGACCATCCTGAAATCAGATTGACTTGCGACGAATGTTACCAAACGATTTGGCGGGTGGAAGAGCCGGCGTCATCCAGTCGCCAGGGCCGGCTTCTGCCGCCAGGCTTTACCGCCATCTGCATCGTCCGCAGGCTTTTGTTCGTGAACCGTGTCTGATCGACCGCGCATGAAAACGTGCGAACTTTCATGGGGGCGCACCACGAAACCCTATTGCAGAGCCAACCAAGCCCGGCCGGCGACGTCAGCAAGGGGCCGCCTATAGGACAAGCCGGGGTCCGGATTTCTCCCAGATCATCCGCGATTTTAAATCAAATACCTCTGTGGATATTGACGATTGCGCGACCCTCACCTCGTAGACGGCCAGCGCGGGCGGCAACTGAGAGGGTCATATGACAAGCGATTTTTCCGCCGCGCGAGTGCATCTAGATCGAGCGTATCATTACCTGCGAGGCGATGACCCGATGAGCCGGAGGGGGCGCGAAGCCTTGGATTTGCTGATCGAGGCGGTTGCTGTCGAAGAGTTCAAGCAACCGCGCCAAAACGCGGAGGTGCTAACATTTCCGATTAAGCGCCGCTTCTGAGGCAATCTCCATGGTGGCAACCATGAACATGGTGTGCAAACACCCTCAGAATACTGCCCGTCCAGGCATGAGCCGAGCCTGTCCTCACAACCATCCTAATTGAGCTGCCCTTAGTGTAGGTTCCATCATCGATGTCGGCGGCAGCTATTCCGGAATGGCCGCCGCCCTGCAGTTCCGCCGCGCCCGCGCCAGGTTCTAGACTAGTGATCGACGCCGGGCTGCGGCGGACGCTTTTTGCCAGTCATTCGCCTGCTTTCCTGCCCCAGGACGACGTCGATCCGGCCAAAATCGCGAAGGGTCGCCTGAGCAGCTTTCGCGTTGCGAGACGCTCGCCTGGTACGACGGAACGGCCGAACGGGTGAGGGGAGCCGCGACTCTTTCGGCTTCGGCCTCGAAATCCATCATCTGCTCGAGCGCCTGCGGCACCACCGTCTCGTAAAAGGCGGTGTAGTCATAGGAGGTGAAAGCGTTGTTCGAACCGCCGATGGCGGAGACGGCGCGGTCGAATGCGCCGGCCGCGTGATTGGTCGTCGCCTTGAACATCAGATGCTCGAAGAAATGGGCGATGCCGGACTTGCCGGGCGGCTCATCCGCGCTGCCGATCTTGTACCACACCATATGGGTGACGATCGGCGCCCGATGATCGGGAATGACGACAACTTCCATGCCGTTGTCGAGCAGGAAATTCGTTGCCTTGATGTCATCGGTGGCCGCCAGAACCGGAGCGGCGGTGGTCACAAACGACAGAGCGGTCGCAAAAAGTGTCCCGCGCAGCCAGCCAGACCGAAGATTTATCGATGGCTCCGGTTGTGGTGACCGGGCGATGGGCAAGGTTCCAGGTGAAGTGAGTTGTCCCTCATTTTGAAGGTGCTGCGTCCTCGTCGCCCTCACTGGGAGAAAGTGGATCGGTGGGCAGCGCCGGGCCAGATGAGCCCTCAGCATGCTGCCAAGCCCGACTCGAGCGTTATCTTTGAGTGCGTCGTGGAAAGGTGGGGCGGCATTTTTTGGTGGGGGATCATGGGACGACTCTCCTGGCCTCGTATGTGTTTGCGATGACCACGCACGCACCGTGCCAAATGGGAAAACCGTTTCGGCCATGTGATTAATCGGACTCTGTGTGTTGCGTATCCGACATTGTCGGACAAGCCCCTGTCCCAGAAGCGCTTCGCCTGCTCGTCACGGATCTGGCCGGCAAGATCGATCGACTGGAGTCAAGAGGTCGAGCGGCTGCGCCTCGACAACAGCGGTACTGTCAAGTTTGGCGAGGCGGCGATCTGTGGCACCGTCTTGCTCATGAGCACGACGTCCGATACCTACCGGGGCTTCCGCTACCCGGCCGAGATCATCAATCAGGCCGTCTGGTTGCATCACTGCTTCAGCCTGAGCCTGCGTGACGTTGATCTGATTCTTGCCGGGCGAGGTGTCGTGGTCAGCTACGAGACTGTCCGTGAATGAGCCTGCGCGGGCGCGCCTATGCCAAGACGCTGAAGCGGAGGCGGCCGCAGCCCGGAGACAAATGGTTTTTGGATGAAGTGTTCGTTCGCATCCGAGGCAAACTGCCGTTGGGCCGATGCGGTGACCAACTGGCCAGCACGGCTCTCTACGAGGCGGCTTATTCGCTGCTCGTGCTCAGCAAGGAAATGTCGGGCTTCAGGCGTGGGGCATGAACGTCGCCAAACGGTGCGGTATGGCTCCAGCCCGAGTTGCTGTTGCCCGCAAGCTCGCCGTCATTCTGCGTCGCATGAGAGGCCGGTCTCGTCGATGAACACGAGCTTCGCCGGATCGAGATCGAGCTGGCCGTCGAACCACTCCCGGCGCGCTCACAGGACGTCGGGGCGATTGCTGTGGCCGCGAAGCCAGACGCTCAAGGCGCCCACCACGAGAACGGTGCCTCTGTCGCCCAACTCGCGTTGACTAAGCTACTAACCGAGTGGGCAGACCTGAGCGCGGTGGCACACCCAACTTTCCGCAATTCCCGCCAGGGCGCCGCATCCCGTTCCTAAACCGTCAACTCCTTTTCCATGCAGCTAACATCCGATTTTTCCCATCGACGTGAAAACATCAGAACAAAGTACCTTATCTCTACAGATTTTATAGAATATCGTTTGGCCTGGTTTGATGCTGGCCTAGCGGGCATGCAAAGTGTGGGGATTGATGACTTTGGCACGGCTATCGGTTCTCGGAATATCGCGCGGTGTAAGCAAGCCGTCCCGCACCACGGCGGTGGTCAATGCGCTGGTCAAGGCGGTCGCGTTGCGCGTGCCAGCAGACACCGGTCTGATTGAGATCACGGAGGCAGCACCCTCGCTTTTCGCCGGGCTATCCCGCGGCGCACTGGGCGCCTCCGGAGAAGCAATCATCAAGCGTGTCGAGAAGGCAGACTTGCTGGTGGTCGGAACGCCCGTTTATCGAGCTTCCTACACCGGCGCCCTCAAGCACCTGTTCGACCTCGTCGACTATCGCGCGTTGACCGGCAAGACTGTGCTCCTCGCGGCAACGGGCGGCAGCCCCTACCATGGCTTGGTTCTCGAACATCAGCTGCGGCCGTTGTTCGGCTTTTTTGGCGCTGTCACCGTCCCGACGGGCGTCTACGGCGCGCCAGACGATTTCATCGATGGCGAAATCGTCGGCGCAGCCATCATTGAGCGCATTGCAAGGGCCGCTACCGACGCGGTCTCCTTGCTCAACTCCGGTCACGCAAATGCTGCCGTCGCCACCCGCGTCGGCTGAGCAATGAAAGGGGAAACGACGAGATGAGTTCGCATTCCGACGCCATCAAATTTGCCTACTGGGTCCCGAATGTCTCCGGCGGCCTGGTCATTTCCAACATCGAGCAGCGGACGGGTTGGGACATCGACTACAACCGCAAGCTCGCCCAGATCGCCGAGGCCAATGGCTTCGACTATGCGCTGAGCCAGATCCGCTTCACGGCCGGCTATGGGGCCGACAACCAGCACGAATCCGTCTCGTTCAGCCACGCCTTGCTCGCTGCGACCACAACGCTGAAGGTCATAGCAGCGATCCTGCCCGGCCCGTGGAACCCTGCGCTGGCGGCCAAGCAGATCGCTACCATCAACCACCTGACCAATGGCCGCGTCTCCGTCAATGTCGTCAGCGGCTGGTTCCGCGGCGAGTTCGCCGCCATTGGCGAACTCTGGCTCGACCATGACGAGCGCTATCGCCGGTCGGAGGAATTTATCCGTGCGCTGCGTGGCATCTGGACCGAGGACAGTTTCACGCTGAAGGGGGATTTCTACCGCTTCACCAACTATTCGATGAAGCCGAAGCCGATTGATCCCCAGCCCGAAATCTTTCAGGGCGGCTCATCAAGGGCGGCGCGCGACATGGCTTCGCGAGTCTCCGATTGGTATTTCACCAACGGCAATACCCCGGAGGAGATCCGGAAGCAGGTCGACGACATCCGCGCCAAGGCGAATGCCAACGGCCACAAGGTTAGGGTCGGCGTCAATGCCTTCGCCATCGCGAGAGACAGCGAACAAGAAGCACGCGCCGTGCTCGACGAGATCGTCGTCGAGGCCAATCCCGAGGCAGTCCAGGGTTTTGCCGACCAGGTCAAGAATGCCGGCAGGGCCTCGCCGGAAGGCGAAGGCAATTGGGCTAAATCCTCTTTCGAGGATCTGGTGCAATACAATGACGGCTTCCGCAGCAACCTCATCGGCACGCCGGAACAGATCGCCGAACGCATCCTCACGTTGAAGGATGCTGGCGCCGACCTCATCCTGCTCGGCTTCCTGCATTTCCAGGAAGAGGTCGAGTTCTTCGGCAAGCGCGTCATCCCATTGGTGCGCGAACTGGAAGCAGCTCGCGACAGGGAGCTTGTCGCCGCGGAATAGGTCAGGCGCGGCCTTCGGGCCGCCGCCAGCTTTGCTTCAAAAAACAGGGACGTTTCATGATTGGTGCTTCGCTGGGAGCCGCCGCATACGAGCGCGCGCCCGAAATTTCCCGCATTCTTGCTGGTGCTGGCCCCGTGGAGGACACGCGCCCGGCGCGCCGGTCGGCAAAGGCGGATGCCATCCTGGCCCTGAGCGGGATCGGGATTTCGTTTGGCGGCGTCAAGGCGCTGAGCGACATTGATCTCGAGGTCAAAGGCGGTGAGATCCGCGCGGTGATCGGCCCCAACGGCGCTGGCAAGTCCTCGCTGATCAACATCATCAGCGGCCTCTATCATGCCGACCACGGCAGAATCGCGATCGACGGCCAGTCCTTCTCCCGGGTGCCGGCGAGCCGTCTGGCGCGACTGGGCGTTGCACGAACCTTCCAGAACCTGGCGCTGTTCGGCGGGCTATCGGTGCGCGACAACATCGCGTCGGGCCGCTCCCACACCAGGCGCGCCAACTTCGTCGAACACATTGCAGGCCTGCCACGCGCCCGGCGCGAGGATGCGATGATCGCCGAAAAGACCGATCAGATAGTCTCCTTCCTGCATCTCGAGGCCGTCGCCGACCGGCTGGTCGCGACGCTGCCCTATGGCCTGCAGAAGCGGGTCGAACTCGCCCGCGCGCTGGTCGCCGAGCCGAAGATCCTGCTGCTCGACGAGCCGATGGCCGGTATGACCGCGACCGAGAAGGCCGAGATGGCCGGCTTCGTGCGTGCGGCGCGCGACCGGCACGGCGTCACCATCATCCTGATCGAGCACGATATCGGCGTGGTCATGGGGCTCTCCGATCGGGTCGCCGTGCTCGACTACGGCCGCAAGATCGCAGACGGGACGCCGGCCGAGGTCAGGACCGATCCGGCAGTGATCCGGGCCTATATCGGCACCGCCGATGGCGAGGACATCTGATGAGCTACTATGATTTCCTCTTCGTCATCGAAGTGCTGGTCGGCGGCCTGCTCTCTGGGGTCATGTATTCGCTTGTCGCCATCGGTTTCGTGCTGATCTACAAGACGTCGGGCGTGCTGAACTTCGCGCAAGGGTCGATGGTGCTGTTCGCAGGGCTCACCTTTGTCAGCCTCGTCGAACGCGGCATCCCGTTCGCGCTTTCGCTGCTCATCACCTTCGCGGTCATGGTCGCGCTGGGCTTCACCATCGAGCGGACTGTGCTCAGGCCGCTGGTCAATCGCTCGCCGATGACGCTGTTCATGGCTACGCTTGGGCTGTCCTGCATCATCGAGGGCGCTGCCCAGTTGATGTGGGGCACCCAGGTGCACGGGCTCGATCTCGGCATAGACGACACGCCGTTCGAGGTCGGCGGCATCCTGATCTCGTCGTTTGACCTTCTCGCCGCAGGCATTGCCGCGGCGATGGTGGCGGCCTTGAGCGCATTTTTCTATTGGACCCGGATCGGGCTGGCGTTTCGCGCCGTCGCCGACGACCAGTTCGCGGCGCTCGCTGTCGGGCTGCGGCTGCCCCGGATATGGGGAACGGTGTGGACGGCCGCGGGGTTCGTGGCGCTGGTCGCGGGGCTGCTGTGGGGCGCGCGTCTCGGTGTCCAGTTTTCTCTGTCGCTGGTCGTTTTGAAGGCGCTGCCGGTGCTGGTGCTTGGCGGCTTCGATTCCATCCTCGGCGCCATCGTCGGCGGCCTCATCATCGGCGCCAGCGAAAAACTCGCTGAGGTCTATCTCGGCCCCTTCGTCGGCGGCGGCATCGAAGGCTGGTTCGCCTATGCGCTGGCGCTGGTGGTCCTGCTGGTGCGCCCCTCCGGCCTGTTTGGCCAGAAAACCGTCGAAAGGGTCTGACCGATGGCCGTGCAAGCGCTCGATGCCGCAAGGCTTCCAATCGACTGGCAGAAGTTGGCTCTGCCGGCCGCCTTGATTGCCGTGGCCTACGGCCTAATCCCCGCCTACGCATCGAACTATCTCGTCGAGGCAATCCTGCTGCCGTTTCTGGCGCTCAGCCTGGCGGCGGTCGGCCTTAACCTGCTCACCGGCTACTGTGGCCAGCTTTCGCTCGGCTCTTCCGCCTTCATGGCGGTCGGCGCTTTCGCCGCCTATAATTTCAACCTGCGGGTCGAAGGACTATCGCTGGCGGCGACCATGATCCTGGCCGGGATTTCGGCCGCCGGAATCGGCGTCGTGTTCGGCTTGCCCAGTCTCAGGCTCCGCGGCTTCTATCTCGCCGTCTCGACGCTCGCCGCCCAGTTCTTCGTGCAATGGGCGCTGACCAAGTTCGGCTGGTTCTCCAACGACAACCCATCGGGCGTGATTTCGGCGCCGCATCTCATCGTCGCTGGGTTCCCGCTCGACGGCGCCACCGGCCGCTACCTGCTTTCGGTCACCACGGTCATCGTGCTCACCGCTCTCGTTTGGCGCCTGGTCAACAGCGCGACCGGTCGCAACTTCATCGCCGTGCGCGACAACGAAACCGCGGCGCGCGTCATCGGTGTTCCCGTACTGCGAACCAAGCTGCTGGCCTTCGCCATCTCGTCCTTCATTATCGGCGTTGCCGGTGTGCTGTGGGCCTTCACCTATCTGCGCACCGTTGAACCGGCCGGATTCAATCTCGACCGCTCGTTCCAGATCTTGTTCATCATCATCATCGGCGGGTTGGCCTCGATACGCGGCGCGTTTCTGGGCGCGGCCTTTATCGTCGTCTTCCCGCTCGTTCTGTCCCGGCTCGGCGCCTTCCTGTTCGGCGGCCTGTTCGATTCAGGCGTGCTCGACATGAGCCAGCGCATCGTACTCGGCGCCCTCATCATCATCTTCCTCATCGCGGAACCGAACGGCCTGTCGGCCCTCCTGGACCGCCTCAAACGGCGGATCGGCTCAAGGTCCAGCTGAGTGCCGCTCGACATTCTCCCCTCACGGACCACAACCTCAGGAGACGCAACCCATGACCTTCTTCAGCCACCTACGGAAGGCGGCGATCGCCACGGCCTTCGTGCTCGGCGCGACGGCTGTCCACGCCGACGAACAGTATTTCCCCCTGCAGAGCTATCGCGTCGGCCCCTATGCCGCCGGCGGCACCGGCTTCTTCGGCGGCTTCGTCGACTACCTCAACCTGATCAACATCCGCGACGGTGGCGTCAACGGCGTCAAGCTGACCTGGAGCGAAGGCGAAACCCAGTATGAGGTCGAGAAGGGCGTCGAGGTCTACGAACGGCTGAAGAGCAATCCGGGTATTGCCGCCTGGAACCCGCTTTCGGTCGGCATCGCCTACGCCATGATCGACCGCATCACTGACGACAAGGTGCCGCTGATCACCATCAACCACGGCCGCACCGACACCACGGACGGGCGCGTGTTCCCTTACGTCTTCCCGCTGCTGCTCAATCCCTACAGCGAGACTTCCGGAATCGTGAACTACATCGCCTCCAGGGAAGGCGGCCTGGACAAGCTCAAGGGCAGGAAGATCGTGGTGCTCTATCACGGCTCCCCCTACGGCAAGGAGACGATCCCGATCTACGAGCTTTTGGCGCACAAATACGGCTTCGAACTGTCGCAGATCGAGGTTCCGCATCCGGGCAACGAGCAGCAGGCACAATGGCTGACGATCCGTCGCGAGCATCCCGACTATGTGGTGCTGCGCGGCTGGGGCGTGATGAACCCTGTAGCGTTGAAGACTGCGCAGAAGACCGGGTTCCCAGCCGATCACATTGTCGGCAATGTCTGGTCGAATTCCGAAGAGGACGTCATCCCCGCGGGCGATGCCGCCAAAGGCTATACGGCCATCACCACCCAGGCCTCGGGCGAGCAGTATCCGGTGGTCCAGGAGATCGTGAAAACGGTCTACGGCGACGGCAAGGGCAATCTCGAGGACAAGAGCCGCATCGGCTCGGTCTACCACAATCTCGGCATCGTCAATGGCATCCTCAATGTCGAGGCGGTCCGCATCGCGCAGGCCAAGTTCGGCAACCGCACGCTGACCGGCGACGAAGTGCGCTGGGGCTTCGAGCATCTCAAGCTCGATCCGGCGCGCGTCGAGGCGCTCGGCGCCAAGGATCTGTTCCACTCGATCAATGTCTCCTGGGACAATCACGAGGGTGACGGCTACGTGACCTTCCAGCAGTGGGACGGCAAGAAGTGGAACGTCGTGTCCGACTGGATCGCGCCCGACTGGAAGCTGCTGCGCCCGATCATCGAGAAGTCGTCCGAGGCTTATGCCAGCGAGAAGGGCATCAAGATCCGCACGGCCGAGGACGCCGACGCAGTGGTCAGCAACTGAGTTTGCCATGACGCGGGCCGGCCCCGGGGCGGGCCCGCCCGGCCCGGCCGACCCGGGGTTTGGGGTTGGGCCCCCCGCAACCCCCACCCGTCGGTTTTGACGCGGGGGTCCCGGGTATAAGGCGCCCACCCCCCCCGGGCCG